>CAZHIK010000675.1:0-5436 GCA_964532635.1 uncultured Enterobacterales bacterium | reverse complement strand
AGGCTGGCGGGATCGAGCCCCCCCTCGAACCAGGCCAGGAGGGCCGGAGCCCGCGAGAAGCCGTCGGCCGCAGACAAGGTGCCCGCCGACACCCCCTCGGGCATGACCTCGTCGTCGAGCACCAGGCGACGCCCGGTCAGCGTGTTGGCATCCTCCGCCAGGTAGAAGTCCGATGGGAACGGGTACATCGGCACGTCGGGCACCAGCGGGTTCTCGCCGGCCGTATCCGGAAGCCCGGTGAGGATCTCGGCCTCGTCGGGCTTGCAGCCGACACAGAGGGAAACGACGACGAGGACAGGAAGCAGGCACAAGCGGGTCATGGTCACTCCAGGCACACAAGGCTGCATACTCCCGCACGACCCTGACCCGCAATCCAGTCAACGAGCAGCGCAGTCGGAGGGCGACGTGTTCAGCTCTTGCGAGGAGCGGCAAGCTGACAGGTCTCGGACCGAGGCGGCGGTGGCGAACGTCGGTGGTGTGCGGCTCCGGCCTGCCGGGCGGTGGGTCCTCCCTCGCCTGTGAGCGTCGGTGGATGCCGTGTTCCAGCACCGACGCAGACCTCGCTCATGACTACCGCATGAGTGCAGCGGGCGTTGTGAACGTGGCGGTGTTTCCGGAAGAAACAATCCGCAGCGAGGAACAGCATTCAGCTCACCACCGAAGGCTCCCGAGCGAGGACGTTTCTGTAGGAAACAACCCCACGGTCCAGCCCGCGGGCCGTCACCCCTGCCGGGACGAAGAGCGACGAGGGACGACGAGGAGTCCGGAGGGTCCGGCGGGGACTGAACGGAAAAGGCCGGCGGAGCTCACCGGACATCACGCGATCTCGCGAGGCTCAGGTGGCAGAGCCCTACCGAGCCGGGGCCGGAGGAGGACGAGGAGGAGAGAGGAGCGCCTCGAACCGAGGCTCCGCAGGCCCTCAGTCGCCCGAGCGCCCCCACCTCCGCCAAACCCCCACCAACGGCAGCAACCACACCAGCCCCCAGGCCCCACCACTCACAGCACCACAGCCGCAGCCAGCCTCCTCGCTCGGCTCCGGCACCACCGGCTCCACCGGCGCCGGGCCGTTCCGCCCGGGCACACCCGGCCCTGGCACCACCGGCCCGGGTCCCGGCCCCTGGGGCGAGGCTTCGTCGTTCCAGGGGGCGCGCTCGAGGGGCATCAGGTCACCGGTGACCCGGTGGGCGTCGAGCACTCCACTCCAGGGGGACAGGGGCGGGGCGTCGCCCTGCACCAGGAAGGTGCCGGTGAGCTCCGCCACCCAGATGCGTCCGTCGGGCAGCCAGCCCAGAGCCGCAACGGGGCTGGGCACCGCGTCGTCCAGGGCCCGGCAAGACTCGGTGCAGTGGAAGATCCGCCCACCGTCCAGGGCCACCAGGACCTCGTCACCCCGGACCGCGATGGCGCTCACCGAGACCGACGGGATGTCGAAGCGCTTCTCAGAGCCCTTCCACACCGCACCACCACCGGCCACCCAGCCCTGGGATGCCCGGGCGTGGCGCCCGTCGATGCGGGGCTGGGTGTCCAGCGCCAGGGCCGGCCAGGGCTCGTCGCAGCCCGCGGCAGCCAGGAAGCCTCCGGGAGTAGCCAGCACCAGGTGCTCGCCCACACCGTCCAGGCGGAAGCCCCGCTGCTGGCAGGCCTGCCAGGTCTCACCGCTGAGCTGGTACAGAGCGCCCACGCGGTCCACCGCCCACAGGGTGTCCGCGGCGTCGAAGCCCACCGACACGAGGTTCTCCCCCGGCTTCAGCAGCGGATTGGCCGGCAGGCGCCGCCACTGGCCCTCGGGGTCCAGCACGGTCACACCCTCGAAGTCCACCACCAGCACCTCGTCTCCATGAGCCAGCACCGCCACCGAGTCGGTCACCGGGCCCGCCCCCAGCCCCGGGGGACCCCAGCTGGCCCCGGCGTCCTCCGAGACGTAGACCCCGGTGCCCATCAGCGCCAGCACGATGCGCCCGGACTCGTCCACCGCCGCGCCGCCGGTGACGGTGGCCCGGAAGCCGTCGCGGGCCGGAGCCAACCCATCCTCGCCATAGACCAGGGGACCGCGGCGGAAGCTGCCCACCATGGCCCGCCCGTCGGGCAACGACCAGGCCCCGGTGAGGTCCACGACGGTGCTGTCGTCGCGCATCCGGCCTGGCTGGACCTCCCGGCCCCAGTCCCCCAGGAACAGCAGCATGGTGTCGTGCCCTTGGGACACACGCTGCACCGTGACCAGCACACCCTTGGGGGTCTGGGCGAAGCCGGTGGCGTAGCCACGCTCGATGGCGGGCAGGTCGGTCCACGCGCCCTCGCGCTGCACCCGCAGCCCACCGTCGGCCAGCCCGAGCCAGATCTCCGAGCCCAGCAGCGCCACCGCCGAGACTCCGGCCCCCACCTCGAGCAAGGTCTCGAAGCTGCGCCCGTCGTCGCTCGACGACAGCAGCCCCTGCTCCACCGTGCCCAGCAGCACCCGCTCACCATCTGCGGCCAGGCACCAGGGATCGACACCCTCGAGCACCCGCTCCACCTCGCCGTCCGCGACACGCACCACCCCCGCCTCGTCACCCCGCAGGGCCGCGATGAGCGCTCCAGAGCCGGTGGTCGCCAGGTCCACCGCGGTGGTGCGGCTGTCGAAGAACAGCACCCGCTCCGTCTGCTCTCCGATCCGCCACAGCTGCCCTGCCGGGGCGCCCCAAGCCACGTCGCCCGGGCCGTAGGCCAGCCGGCGCACCTCCGGTGGGAAGCGGGGATCCCGCGCCCAGCCGTCCAACCCGAAGCCCGCGCTGGCCACGCCCACACGGGTGGCCACCGCCACGTGCTCTTCCCCCACCGCGGCGTGCAGCACGTGGCCCCGCTCCGGGCCCAGCTGGACCCAGCCGGCCATCGCGGCATTACACAAGGCTATCAGGGGCCAGACGACGCTCATTTCGGCATGTTAACCAAAGTGGAGGAGCCACGGACAGGATGACCCAGCAAGGCGCAACTCCAGCCTGGAAGCGGGCGCACCGACAGCTCGATCGCTGGGGGCTCGATGTGATCCTGCTGGTGGTGCTGCTGGTGCTGGGTTTGCTGTTCCTGCCGGGCCTCAACCCCGACGCCGCCCAGGGCGAGATCCCCGCCCTCACCACCTGGGCCGACAGCCACGACATGCCCTTCTGGGCCTCGGTCGACGACCTGCTGCTCGTGGGTCCCGACGCCGGTGCCTGGGCCTCGAGCGCCCATGCTGTCCACCAAGGCGACTTCGGCTCGCTGGACGAACACCGCATGCCCACCTTCTCCATCGTGGTGGGCATCCTGCTGTTCTTCCAGGGTGATGTGGCCCTGGCCGGTCACCTGCTCAACCACCTGGCCATGCTGTTCCTGCCCCTGGTGCTCTACGGCTTGGGGCGCATCGGAGGCGGTCGCGGCGTGGGCTTCGGTGCAGGCTTCCTGGTGGCGTGCTGCGGGCCCCTGATCAACGCCTCGCGACTATACGGCGTCGATCCGCTGGTGTTCTTCCTGCTGCCCGCCTCGCTGCTGCTCACCGCCGCGGTGAGGCGCTGGTGGTGGCTCGCACCCATCGCCGGCATCGTCACGGCTGGGGCCACCGCCACCCACTTCACCACCCTGCCCATGTGGATCCCCCCCCTGCTGCTGCTGGTGATGGTGGGCCCCCGCCCCTGGTGGCGCCGCATCCTGGCCGTGCTGATGTTCCTGGCGGCCGGCGCGGGCGCGCTGTGGCTGGTGTTCCAGATCTTCCCCTTCCCCACCTCGGCCGAGCTGGCCCACAACATCAGCGAAGGCATCGCCCCAGGCTCCGGCTCCACCCAGGCTCCACAGCTCAACGCCGAGGCCCTGGGCATCCTGCAGTCGGGCATGGCCACCGCCATCGACCGCGCGGTCACCAACGTCATGATCGTGCTGCGCCCCGGCTGGGTGCCCTGGTACCTGGCCCTGGCCTTGCCCTGGATCGGCGCCCTGGGCATCGGGCTGGCCCGCCCCCGCCCCGCCGAAGACGACAAGCCCGACGCCGGGGCCAGCCCGCTGTGGAAGCGGATGCTGCTGTCGATCGATCTGCCCCTGGGCCTGGTGCTGCTCGCCTACCTGGCCCCCCTGCCCCTGCTGGCCGCCGCCCAGGCACCGGACCGCTATGGGTGGAACCTCCTGCCCATCGCCGCCCTGCTGCTCATGCGCGGCCTGGGCTCCATGGTCCTCACCCTCGAACACGGCGTGCGCGCCCTGTGGCGCCGCTGGCCCACGGGTGTGCTGGCCATGGGGGTGGGCCTGGCGGTGGCCTGGGCCGCCTGGAACAACGGCCACGGCATGCGCTACGTGCTGCCCCCCTCCATGGACGGCAAGGAAGTGCGCGATCTGGGCGAGCTGATCGAAGCCCACTTCGAGCCCGGCGGCGGCGCCGTCTGCACCGTGCGCGAAGCGGTGGCCCACGCCGGCCGCCAGTACTGCCCCCAGTCCCCCTGCCCCATCAGCATCGGCGAGAAGTTCTTCGAGGGCTGCCTGACCACCATCGGCGTGGAGTGCGCCGGCGAAGGCCCCGTGCCCGTGGTGGTGATCCTGCAAGCATCCAAGCTGCCCCACACCGCCCTCGAGCCCGACGCTGGCGGCCCCACCCGGCCCGAGCGGGAAGCCTTCGATACGTGGATGCTCGAGCGCTACGAGCCCATCGGCACCATGCGGGCCCGCCAGTTCGAGGCCTACCTGCTGGCCGTACCGCGCGAAGACCTGCAGTAGCCGCCGCGGCCGGCCCGCCAACTCCCAGCTGTGGGTGGCGTGATCTGGCGTTACCATGGGCCCCCTCGAGACGTCCATGTCCCCTCCCCTCCCCCGCGCGGCCTCCCTGTGCCTGGCGGCCCTCGCGGTCGCCGGCTGCCCCGCGCCCGACGACACCGCCCAGGCCGACCCTGTCGACACGGTGGTGCTCATCACCATCGACGCCTTGAGCCCCCGCATCCTGTGGGGCAACGGCGGCGAGTGGGAGACCGCGCCCCAGCTGTGGGCCTTCTTCGACGAGTCCGTGGTGCTGCGCAACGTGCTCACCCCTCGAGGGCTCACCGCGGTCGCGCTGACATCCCTGAGCACCGGGACCTATCCCCGCGACCACGGCATCCGGATCAACACCGGCCTCACCCGCCCGCGCCGCACCACCCTCCCGGAGCGCTTCCACGACGCCGGCTACACCACCCTCGGCTACTCCGCCAACCTCTGCTACGTGATGGACTACGGTGTCGACGAGCGCGTCTGTACCTGGTCCCAGGAGGCCCCCGATCTGGCCGGACTGGCCGAGCGCGACGACGTGCTGGTGGACCAGCTGGTCGAGCGCCTGCCCGAGCTGACCGACGACGAGCGCGTGTTCATCTGGCTGCACCTCAACCAGCCCCACAAGCCCTTCGAGTCGGTGCCCGAGTACTACGAGCTGTTCCACCCCGAACCCTACCAAGGCGCTCGACCAGCTGG
>CAZHIK010000674.1:0-5437 GCA_964532635.1 uncultured Enterobacterales bacterium | reverse complement strand
AGCCTGAAGCATCACCAGCGGCTCCCCAAATCCGACGAGATCGAGCGACTCGCCCAGGGCCTCGAGGGCCTGCGCGAGGGCGTTGTCGCGGGAGACCTCGGGCTCGGAGTCGACGCTGATGCCAGCTTCGAAGCCCGCGCTGATCATCACCGCGCGCTGGCGCTCATCCAGGCTGACCACCGCCTGGGCTCCAGCCACCGGCACGCCATGGTGAAGCTGCCGCAGGTGCACCTGGCTGCGATCCCGCCAGGTGGAGACCCGCAGGACCTCCACTTCCACGGCAGGCAACCCCAGAGCATCACCTTGCTCGGCCAGGAACGCCTGCGCCGCGATCTCGGCGGAGCCAGCGTAGGGACCCAGCTCGAAGCCCCGGGCGAGCACCGATCCCTGCTGAGCACCGGGCCGGCGCAGCTCGAAGGCGCGGGGGGAGCTGGCTTCGAAGACAGCGTGGGCAGCGGGCTGGGCCTGGACATCGCTCACGGCGAGGCCTGCCAGCGTCAGCAGGGCCGACGAGGCGAGGAGCATGGAACCTCCGGTTTCGGGAGCGCGCTACCCGCGGATCACGGCACGCGCGGTGCTGGTCTCCCATACCACGATGCAGGTGAGCCCGGGCAGCACCGGCCGCAGGCGCTCCCAGATCCAGGCGCCGATGCACTCGGCGGTTGGGTTGGGCAGCCCGGGGACCTCGTTGAGCATGCGGTGGTCGAGCTGGTCGATGACGGGCTGGACCGCCGCCTCGAGATCGTGGAAGTCGAGCACCCAGCCGGTGACGGCATCGATGGGTCCAGCGACGTGCACCTCGACCCGATACGAGTGGCCGTGGATGCGCTGGCAAGGGTGGCCTTCGGGCACCGCGGGCAGGAAGTGCCCGGCCTCGAAGGTGAATTCCTGGATGATCTCGGCGTTCATGGGGCGCACTCTAACCTAGGGAGCCGGCCCTCACCCACTCGGGTTCGCTAAGGGTGACACGCCGCACAGCGAGCGTAGACCAGGCCTACCACCCGCTCGAGCTGCTCCGTGTCGCCCCCCTCGAGCGCCCGCAGCTCGACCCGGAGCGCCTCGACGCCTGCGGCCCCATCGGGAAACGGGACCGCGTGGAGGCCCCGCAGCGCGGGCTCGACGCGGGCGAGGTCGCCGCTCTCGAGGGCCCGCAGTGCCACCTCGAAGCGCAGCCCGTGGGTCTCGGGGCTGCCCGACGACGAGCCGCCCCAGCGCACACCCTCGGACCGATGGCAGTCCCCGCAGGCCCGGGCCATGGCGGCCAGCCCCTCGGCGCTGTCTTCGATGTCTGCGGCGGCCATCAGAAAGCCCGCAGCGCTGTGCACATCGAGCTCCGCCTTCCGGGCGGTTTCGGAGACGTGCCGGACGTGGTCGCCGCCGTCGAGGGTGCGCACCAGCTCCGCCGCACCCTGCACGTCCCCCACCACCACGGCATGGCGAAGGGCACCGAAGTCGGCGTAGTGCAGCTCGGGCCCGGGATCCGGGCGGGGGCAGCCGCAGGCCACCGCAAAGGTCAGCAGCGGGATCAGCGCGCGCACGGTCAGGCTCCAAAGGGGTCGAAATCGCGGACGCGACGGGGTATTCCACCTATGGCATGGCGACCCTGGGTACCACAGGCCGCCCCAGCCGGTTCACCCGCTGGCTGGCCGGCGTCATCTGGCGCGAGCGCACCGGCGTGCGCGCCACCGAAGAGCTCGTGCGGCTCGACAGCGCCCTGCGCTTCGGGGCCCTGTACGCCCTCACCATCCTCGGCCCCATCCTGCTGCTGGGCTACTTCGGCGTGGCCGACCTGCTCTCCGGCGAGGCCTCGCTCACCGCCGAGGTCACCCAGGAAGCCGAAGGCACTATCACCTCCTGCGCTACCGACGTAGAAGAGGTCTTCGAGCGCTTCGAGATGGCGGCCCGCAACCGGCTGCTGTCGGGCCGTTCCCTGGTCGAGGCCCCCGGCGAGCTGTCCTCCCACCTGCTGCTCACCCTGCGCCTCGACGCCGACGGCCGCATCACCGCCCCCTTCGACGAGCCCATCGCCAACCCGCCCAGGCACCTTCGCCCAGGGCCGCCGGGCCGAAGCCCAGGATCCAGCCCTGGCGGCCGCCCTCTACCGCATCGCCTCCCAGCAGGCGCCCGGGGTCACCAGCGAAGGCACCGCCGAGCTGCAGAAGGCCCGGGCCATGCGCAAGGCGGGCTTCAACCGCGAAGCCGAAGCCGCCTTCGCCGACATCGTGGCCGACTACTCCAGCGCCCGCGACGCCTGGGGCTTCCTGCTGGGCGACCTGGCGCGCCTCGAGCGGGGCGAGCTGCTGCTGCAGCGCGAGCCCGAGATCGGGGTGGGCGCGCTCACCGCCGTGGTCGACGACATCCTTGGCCGTCGCTGGACCATCGGCCAGGGCGGCGAGGCCGCCGTGGCCCGTCGGGCGCTGGTGCTCATGGAAGGCCACGCCGACACCGACTGGCTGGCCAGCCGCCGCAGCCGTGTGGATCAGCGCTCCCACCAGCTGTATTGGGCCGAGCGCCTGCAGCCCGAGCTCGAGCCCCTCACCGCGGGAGGCAGGCTGCTCCAAGTGGCGCCGGGGCGCTTCCGCTACACCCTGGGTGACCAGGCCCTGTGGGCCACCGCGTGGTTCGAAGACGAGCTGTACGCCTTTGGCCTGGACCGAGACGGCCTGTTCGAGGCCATCCAAGCCGCCGCTACCCGCGCCCCTCGTGGGGAGTCCCCCGTGGTGGTCGACGTCCTCAGCCCCGATGCCCTCTCTCCCGAAGGCGCCCTGGCCCGCCGCTCGCTGGCTCCCTGGCTCCCCGGCTGGACCCTGGTGGCCAAGCACATCGATCCCGCCGGACTGGCCGCCAACATCCGCTGGCAGCGAGCCCGGCGCATCGTGCTGGTGCTGGTGGCCATCCTGCTGGTGGGTGCCGGCGGGTTGATCACCGGACGCCTGGTCTCCCGAGAGCTGGACCTCGCGCGCATCAAGACCGGCTTCGCCGCCAACGTCAGCCACGAGCTGCGCTCACCCATCACCCAGATCCGCCTCAAGGGCGAGTCGCTACAGCTGGATCTATGGGAGGACGAGGACGATCGCCGTGCCCACTACGACGCCATCGTGCGTGAATCGGAGCGGCTATCGCGCCTGGTCGACAACGTCCTGGACTTCGCCGCCATCGAGCGGGGCACCAAGAACTACACCATCCGCCCCAACGACCTGAGCATGACCCTCCGCAACGCGACCCAGTTCATGCGGGTCTCCATGGAAGCCCGGGGGCTGGCCTTCGACGCCGACATCCTCGACGAGCTGCCCATGGTACCCCACGACCCCGAGGCCATCGCTCAGGCACTCACCAACCTGCTGTCCAACGCCGCCAAGTACGGCGCCAAGGGCAAGTGGATCGGGCTGTCCACCAACGTCCTGCCCGACGGGATCGAGATCTACGTGGCCGACAAAGGCATCGGGATCGACCGCGACGAGATCCCACGGATCTTCGACCAGTACTACCGCAGCCAGGATCCGCGAGCCCGCAGCCTCAAGGGCACCGGGATCGGGCTGGCCATCGTGAAGTACATTATGGAAGCCCACTCGGGGCAAGTGACGGTCTCGTCCACCCCAGGCCGCGGCAGCGTCTTCACGCTCTTCCTTCCCTTCTCCTAAGCGCTCGGGAGTTCATCCATGGCACGCATCCTGTTCGTCGAAGACGAGGCCGAGGTCCTCAAGACCCTCAAGGCCTTCTTCACCCGCGAAGGCCACGAGGTGTTGGCTGCCCGGGGCGGTCGGGAGGCCCTCGAGCTTGCCGAGCGCCACCTGCCTCACGCCGCCGTGCTCGACGTGATGCTCCACGAAGGCCCCGAAGGCCCCGACGGCATGGACGGCTTCGAGGTCTGCAAGGCCCTGCGCGATCGTGGCTTCGCCGGTCCCGTCATCTTCCTCACCGCCCGCAACGCCGAGCA
This sequence comes from uncultured Enterobacterales bacterium, assembly GCA_964532635.1. Taxonomy (GTDB): domain Bacteria; phylum Myxococcota_A; class UBA796; order UBA796; family JAFGLY01; genus CALDOK01. The sequence goes on along the minus strand of CAZHIK010000674.1, from coordinate 1,500 downwards.
CGACAAGCTGCTGGGCTTCGAGCTGGGTGCGGACGACTTCGTCACCAAGCCCTTCTCCCTGCTCGAGCTCAACGCCCGCATCGCCGCGGTGCTCAACCGGGCCGGGGGCGCCCGCTCCGTGTACCGCTTCGGCGACGTGCTGGTGGACCTCGACAACTACGTGATCAAGCAGGACGACGTGGAAGAGCGGCTGTCCAACCGCGAGCAGGAGCTGCTGCGCTACCTCATCGAGCACCGCGGCATGGTGCTGCCCCGGGAAGAGCTGCTCACCTCCATCTGGAAGTACGCCCCCAACGTCACCACCCGCACCGTCGACACCCACATCCTCAACCTGCGCAAGAAGCTCGGCGACAACGCCCAGGATCCCATCTTCATCGAGACCATGCACGGGGTCGGCTACCGCTTCGTGGCCGAAGAAGGCTAGCCCTCGATGCTCCGGGGCGCGTGGCTGCTGCTGGTCGCCCTGGCACCGGTGCACGCCGCAGAAGGTCCAGCCGAGTGGGCGGAGATGTTCGACGCCCTGCTGCTCGATGTGGCCGACAACGACGCGGAGACGGCGGCCTTCAACCTCCAGTCGCTGCTCAACCGGCTGTCACCCGAGGATCCCCTCCACGGCCAGGTGGCCTACTGGCTTGCCCACACCTACATCTCCCTCGACCAGCGCCAGCTGGCCCACGAAGCGCTGGACATCGCCATGGAGGCCCCCAGCGCCCGCGAAAAGGCCTTGGCGCTGCACAGCCAGCTCGAGTCCATCGACCGCCAGATCCAGAGCCTGCCGGTCTCCTCCACCCTCGACGAGGATCCCGGTCCCTTCGTGCACACCTGGCACTTCGGCGACCGAGGCTGGCTCGAGCAGGGCACCCCCCACGGCGAAGACGACCCGGCTCTGCGCTGGGCCTGCATCGTGCAGGACCGCCAGGACGACCAGATCAGCGCCAGCTTCGGTCCCGAAGCCGGCCAGATCGAGGGCATCCACCTGTCCCTCAAGTCCGAGCACTTCCCTGCCCACCTGCGCATCCTGCTGGTGGACGAGCGAGGGCGGGAGTTCGCCACCGACCCGCTCACTGTGCCCACCGACGAGTGGCTGGCCCTGGAGCTCGAGCGCGACTCGTTCCACTCCACGGACCCGACGACGCCGCGCGAGCAGCCCGCGCGGCGCATCACCGCCATCCACCTCCACGACGTCACCACCTATCTCAGCTCCGACCGGGGGCCGCGGGTGGTGTGGTTGGACGATCTCGAGATCTGGTAGCGATCAGTCCTGAACGAGCGCGTTGGCGACCAGCTCGGTGAGGTACTCGACCCGTACACCCATGCCGTGGTGACCGTTCAGGTCGTGCAGCTGGGTGTGGCAGTTCTCGCAGGCGGTGACCAGCACCTCGGCGCCGGTCGCCTTGACCTGGTCGGCCTTGACCCTGGCGCTGGCCATGCGGAAGTCCTTCTCGCCCATGGCCACCAGGCCGCCGCCGCCACCGCAGCACCAGTTGTGCTCGCGGTTGG
>CAZHIK010000673.1:1147-5459 GCA_964532635.1 uncultured Enterobacterales bacterium | reverse complement strand
GACGAGCCGGTGGTAAACGACTCCGAGGTGGGAGAGATCCGGGTCTCCACGGGTATAGTGCGCCAATGCTCCCCGCTGCTGCCCGTTCTCGTCATGGTGGTGCAATGCTACCTGTGGCTCATCGTCCGAGGCGTGGTCGGGCCGGACAGCGCGCCCGGCCCACGAGCCTGTGCAGGCCCACCAGACCAGGTCGAGCACGAAGGTCTTGCCCAGCCCGTTGTCGCCGGAGAGCAGGTTCATGCGGGGGGAGAACTCGAAGTCCATCTGTGGAGCTGGACCGATGTTCCTGAGCTTCAGGGATTCGAGCATCGCTGCTCCTCGTGGTCTGTCAGCCTTCGCGGCTTCCTGTATCTCGGATGGGGTTCTGTCTCCCCCATTGGCGGGAGGAGGCCGCGTCGTCCATCGCACCAGCATTCTCCAGGCCGGGCACCAGCTCGCGGATGCTGTCGGCCGGTGGGCGGTTCGCCCCTACTCCGTCTCGTCCACCTCCCCGTCACAGTCGTTGTCGACGCCGTCTTCGATCTCCGTGGCACCCGGGTACACCGCCGCGTCGGAGTCGTCGCAGTCGCCCGCGTATTCCACCCAGCCCGGCGGGGCGGCGCAGGCTTCGTGCGTGCTGTCCGGATCGCCGTAGCCGTCGTCGTCGTTGTCGCGGAAGAAGGTGTTGGTCACGCCCTCGTCGATCAGCCCGTCGCAGTCCTCGTCGTGATCGTCGCACAGGATCTCCTCCTGCGGGGGTTCCACGAAGCCCTCGTCGATCAGCCCGTCGCAGTCGTTGTCCTTTCCGTCCGGCCAGCCCACCTTGGCGCCGTCGATGTAGTCATAGCACCAGTCTGGCGCCGGGAGGTACTCGCGGGCGCCGGGGTACACGCCGCCGTCGCTGTCGTCGCAGTCGTCACCGACCAGGTGGCCGTCGCAGTCGCAGTCGGTGCAGGACTCGGGGTAGAGCGGCCAGCAGTCGCCGCAGGAGTGGGAGTCGGCGATGGAGGCGTCTGCGTCCTGCTCGCATTCCGGCCCGTCGTAGCACTCGCAGGCGGAGAGATCCGGTGGCTCGGAGCAGGCGCCGAGGAGGAGGGCCTGGGTGAGCACCCAGAGCTTCCGGAGGCTCACACCTGCCTCGGCGCGGGAGATGGGGTCCCCGCTCTCATGGCTCCCAGGTCCGCATCCAACCGGCCTTCCGCACGTCCAGGAAGGTCGCGGTCCCCGTGCCACCCGTGTAGATGCTCACGGGGGCGATCGCCTCCGCGCACAAGCCGCCGCTGTAGTCCACGTCCAGCCCCCAGTCGTTGTCCTGTCGTATGCGGATGAGGTTCTCGGAGCCGTCGTGGTCGACGATGTAGCAGGAGAACCCCGAGTCGCAGTCGTGGCTGGAGAGCCGGGTGATCTCTCCGAACAGGTGCGTGACCTGGTTGTGGTGCTCGTCGAAGGAGAGCTCCCCCGCGCCCAGCTCCATGACGTAGGCCGGGTTTTCGCTGGACAGCACGGTCCAGCCCTCGGTGTACTCGATGTAGGGCTCGTCGTGGTCGGCCCCCAGTCCCGCCGTGGCGAAGCCGACGCGGTCACCCACCTCTGCGCTGATCCGGGCCGAGCTTTCCTTGACCTGCAGCGTCACGTTGCCGTCCGCGATGAAGAACCTCGGCACCCACTCCCAGTCCTCGTCGCTGACCTCGATGACGGTGGCGTCGTAGACGAGCCAGCTCGTTCCCGAGCTGGTGCTCACGCTCCCTGACGGGAGGTTGGCCGCGATCTCGGCCAGGCCAGCGTCGTAGCTGGAGTCGTAGGGCACCGTGGTGTAGAGGGCGGAGTCGATGGTGCCCGTCCACGTGTCGGGCGGCGAGCACGGCCCGGTGTAGTCGGTGTCCGCGTCGCTGTCGGAGTCGGCGTCCGCATCACCATCGGCGTCGGTGTCCGTGTCTGTATCCGAGTCGGTGTCGGTGTCGCCCTCCTGGCAGTCGGGAGACCCCTCGCAGCCCTCGTCGTCGCAATCGAACAGCCCGTCCTGATCGTTGTCGGCGCCATCGGTGCACTCCCCGGCCTCGTCGCCCTCGTACTCTTCGGGTGGCTTCGTGCCGGTGTCGTCCTTGTCTCCACAGGAGACAGCCAGGATGAGACCGACGAACAGGGTGAGAAGGTAGTGCCTGGGCATGGAGCCCTCCTGGCTGGACGATACCACGGGTGGGAGGGGCACGGGATCTCTTGTCCTCGGCGCGGATCCTCTATTCGAGAGCCGCCCTTGGCTCGGCCTTGAAGCCCTTGGAACCTGCTATGATGGCGTCAAGACGAATCGGCCCCGGCTGGGACCGCCTCGAGTGCGTCCCCCCCCATCATTCGCGGCGGCCCGGTCTGGGCCACCCCGCCTGGAGAGGCGCTGCGGACCGAAGGCGTCGTGGCGGTCCGTGGCCTCCGAGACCCCCTAGTCGGCGTCGGCCCGGAGGCCGTTGGTCGGGTTGACGTGGCTGCCGTCTCCAGTCGTGCCCTTGACCTCCACGAAGAGCGGCCGGCGGCGTCCCTTTGCGCGCCGATGAAGGCCGAGAGTTGCGCTTCGTTAGCCCCAGCCTCCGCAGTGGCGACTCGATACTGAAGAACAGCCGTTCCACCTCGCTGCCCTTTGCACTCTGCCGGGTAGGTCTCGGTGGCTCGAGCCCGTCACCATGAAGCTCGTCAAGTACGCGACCCGCCCGTTCCCTGGGTGGACGACGTTCAGGTCTGCCCTCGATGACCTCGGCCCCGCGAAGGCACTGCGCCTCCTTGTCGGTCTGGCGTGGCGGCGCCCGATCGGTGAGGAGGGCGAGTACTCCCTTGGCAACCCGGTCCACCACGCCCATGTGCACCCCGCGTTGTGCCGCGTCGCCCTGCGAGCCTGGCTGGATCAAGGGTGCCCAGCCCTCGAATCGCCTCCGTCGCTGGCAGACGGGCTTCAGCTGATGGTCTTCCTCGAGCAGCTCTCCGACATCGTCCACGCACGGTTCATCCATCGTCCGCCGGCGTACTCGAAGAGAGCGCGTCTCGACAGAGCCATGCAGACGAACTGGGTGTCCGCTCTTCAGATGCGACACCGCAACACGCGAGGCTGGGGAGAGGTTGGGAGGGCGTGGCTGCTGCTCCGGCGGTACTGGAGTGAGCTGGGCGCCGTCGAGGGTTCGGCCAATGCCGAGGTGCCGCCGCCCATGGCTTCCGCGTTCGATGATCTCGAAGGGTGGGTGTTTCTCGCTCTCGCAGCCCAGGTGGAGGGTGGCTGGATCGGAGACGCTGAACGGTACTTCGAGAACACAGCGATGGCAGACCAGCTCGGCCCCTTCCTGGAGTACAACGTTCCTCACGCAGAGGAGACCGTCGGAACGTGGGAGGCGATCAAGCATGAGTTGACCAACTCCCTCGTCAACCCGTTCCTGGAAGCACCCATCGTCCAGGTACACAACGGTATGTTGATCGCGCCGGATCCTGGCACGGTGTTCCCGGCACTCGCCGCTCGGATCGTGCGAAAGGTCAGGGGGGAGTTGCGCCAGCCAGAGCGAGCCCAGGAGCGGAGGCACATCGAGCGTCGGATCGGTGGCGTCTATGAGTCCTTCGTGGCCGATCTCGTGATGGAGTGCGCGGATAGCTCGTTCGATGAAGTGTATGTCCCTGAGTTCCAACTGGCCGATGGTACAAGATCCCCGGACGCTCACCTTCGCCAGTCTGACCACGTGATCTTGGTGGAGGCCAAGTCCAGTCAGCTCCCGGAGCCCCCCGACTGTCTGGCCAGCCTCGAGGGACTCGTCCATGTCATGGGAAGGGCTGCCGGTGAAGACGAATCGAAGGCCAGGGCGCCTCTCGAGCAGGCCCTCGACTTCATCGAACGCTGGGCGGCCGGCGATGCAGAGGCTGCGCGGGCTCTTGGCGATCTTCCCGCCTCCTGCACCGTGTTGCTGGTTTCACCTGTAGAATGGCCGGTGGGCATCCAGTGGTCTCGCTTCCGGGATGCCTACTGGCGGCCCAGGCTCACCGACGCTGCGCGCATGCTCGATCAGCGAGTCGCGTTCGCGAGCCACCACGACATCGAGACCGCAGCGGTGCTCCTCCGGAGCCTCAGCCGTGCTGGTAGCCCGACGACGCTCCGCGCCCTCATCGATGAGTGGATGGAGGCCACCCGGGACACGATCCTGGTGCTCGGCCCGGATGGCGAGGCCCTGGATCTTCGTGGTGGGCTGGGCGACTTCCTGCTCACGGCCTACCCGTCCGAGTGCGGGGCGGTCCTCCCGATGGTGTCGGAGGCCGCTGACGAGTTCTTCATGGAGGCCGCGCGTCGCGGCTTCCCGAGGGAGGCGGTGGA
>CAZHIK010000673.1:0-1137 GCA_964532635.1 uncultured Enterobacterales bacterium | reverse complement strand
ATCTCCGGGAACCAGCTCGAGATCCTGCAGCCGGTTACCAGCCAGGAGGACATTCATCATGGCTTCCCGAGGGAGGCGGCGGAGGAAGCGCGTACGTCTCCTACGAGAGCTTCCGGCCCAGTCCTGTGAGATCCGAGTCGCAGCGACCGTCGCGCGGCCGGCATCGATCCAGTCCGAGCGCACCCAGTGCTGGCCAGCCCGGCGCGTGCCTGGAGCCTGCAGCTCTCCCCAAACAGGTCCCTGGCGAAGAAGCCCTCCAGCGCAGTCTCAGAGATCCCGCAGTCGGTGCTCACCACTGGCGCTTCGGCCCCGGGCTCGCCGTCGGGGTAGAGCACCCAGCCCGACAGGATCGCAGCGTCGGGGTCGTCGCCGAGGACCAGGATACCGGAGTTGTCGTCGGGGAGAGAGGGCTCGGCTGGCTCATCGAGGGGGACGCTCCACAGAGGCGGCCTGGCCGACGAGAGAGACCGCGGTCGGCTCGGGCGACGACCGGGATCGGCGCTTCGTGCACTCTCCTGGAGTCTTCCTCAGCGAGCCACAGCAGGAGCAGGGATGCGGTCAGGGTCGCGGTGACGAGCAGGCTGCGGAGCGTGGGCGCGTCCGCTGGATACCGAGCCTGTTGGCGTCGACCTGCACACCGCCGGATACCACGTGGTGCTCGATCTGGTGCACGCCACGGCTCTCGCCACGGATGCCATCGGTGTGGTCGAGCTGTCGGTGTCCATGCCGAACGGCTCTGGGCACTCGAAGGCGAGGTTGCCGTCGAGCTCCGGATCCTCCCTGGCCACCACCACGTCATCGAAGGTGGGTGTGGCGTACATGAAGGGAATGAACTGGAGCCGGAGCAGCTTCGCGCCACCGCGGGCGCCCAACAGCTCGGCTGGTCCGGACTCGACGTGGTCGGGCACACCGGCCACGAGCTGCTTCACGATCTCGTGCTCACCAGGGCCAGGGGCGGGGTGCAGCGCTGCGGCGGCAACTCCGCCCCCGCACAGGGACGTGGTTCATCTCGAAGCTGTCGTAGCATCAGGCCTTGTCGGGGATCTTGGCTCCCAGGCTGGCCAGAGCCTCTCGGGCTTCCGTCAGCTGGGCCTCCAGCTCTGCGAGGCGCGCCTCCAGCTGGGGCTGCGGCGCGGG
>CAZHIK010000672.1:4238-5492 GCA_964532635.1 uncultured Enterobacterales bacterium | reverse complement strand
CTTCGCGGGCAAGGACCTCGACCCTTCCGCCTTCAGCTCGCCCGATCGCCTCCCTGAGCGGGACCGCCAGTCCGTATCCCAGGCGCTCCTCGGGATGTTCGGCGAACCCGACACCGAACGGGAGCAGCAGCTGGAGCAGGAGATCCTGACGCTGCTGGATCGCGCCCTTGCCGTCGATCCCTCCCAGCGCTTCACGCGGGCCGAGGACATGTCCAAGGCCTTCGATCGCGTCGTCCGACGCTACTGGGAGCTCGAGGGCTCCCTGAACGCCTCCATGGCCACCCCCCGCGCCAACCCGGAGACACCCGAGAACGCACCCATGCAGCATGAAACCGACCTGGAAGAGGGGCGTCCCACCGTGGTCGCCACCGAAGACGACCTGCCGAGCGCCGAGCCACCGCCCCCCCAGCCCGTGGCCCCAGTGGCGGTGGCCCAGGCTACGTTCCCGCCCGCGGGACAGGCCGACGAGCGGACCGTCCTGGCTTCGGGGATCCCCGAAGACGTGAACGAGACCGCGAGCTTCACGGCCAGCACCACCGAGCTGCCCCAGCAGCAGCAGCCCTCCGCCAGCCTGGGCCCGCCCCCCGGGGCAGCGCCACCCCCGGCCCCCCAGGGGGACACGCTGGTGCCCCCCGGTGAGCTCCCGGCCCCCAGCCCCTTCCCGGCCCCATCCGCCCAGCTCGCACCGCCGCCCAGCGCGCTCGAGGCCCCCACACCGCAGCCGGCCCCCACCAACGATCGCGTGGTGCAGCTGCTCGAGGGCATCCAGACCCAACTGGCCAAGCCCGCGCCGGCTCCCGGCAAGCTGCGCCTGCCCTTCTGGCTGGTGCTGGCCATAGGGCTGTTGATCTTCTGCCAGGCCCTGCAGTTCGGCCTGCTCGTGGCCATCTTCCTGGGTGGCATGGGCATGTCCGTGGGAGAGTTCGAGCTGCCAGACACCTCCACCGTCCTCGTCGATGAAGGGGGACAGGACCCTTTCCCGCCGACCGCTTCGCCCGAGGAGGAGCTCGCCACGGCGAGCGCTGATCCCGAGCGGAGCGGTGAAGGCGAGCCCACCGAGGCCGAGCAGCCCGAAGAGCCCGAGGCCGACGACGAAGAGCCGGAGCTGGCACTCGCCGACCTCGGCGAGCTCACCGAGGTCGAGGAGCCCGCCTCGGAGCCCACCCCGGAGCCAGCTGCGCAGCCCACCACCACCGGGATCAGCGCCACCGCCGACATCTACGATCGCACCGATGCGTCCTCCAGCGGAAGCTC
>CAZHIK010000672.1:0-4138 GCA_964532635.1 uncultured Enterobacterales bacterium | reverse complement strand
CTCCTCGAGCTCCAGCAAGCCGGCCTCCAGCTCCTCCTCGAGCTCCAGCAAGCCGGCCTCCAGCTCCTCCTCGAGCTCCAGCAAGCCGAGCTCGAGCACCTCGTCGAGCAGCAACCCCAAGACCTCCCAGAGCTCCGGCAGCTCGTCTCAGAGCTCGAGCGCTGCAGCATCCGAGGGAAGCGCCAGCATCGAGGTTGCGGGCGCCACCGCCTACGTGGTCGGCACCGAGGGCCGTCGCCCCTGTGGCGATCTGCCCGCCGGCACCTACGAGGTCTTCGCCCAGCCCAACGACGGCGGCGACTACATCTCCCTGGGCGTCCACATGCTGAAGGACGGCGAGAGCATGCAGTTCCGCTGCGGATTCGGCTCCTGCCGCCGAATCCAGTAGCCCCGCTGTCAGGACCCTCAGCCCCGCTGCCAGAGCAACTCGGCCTCGTTGGTGGTCCGCGCGGCCCATCGGGCCGTGACGAAGAGCAGGTCAGCCAGCCGGTTGAGGTAGGGCAACACCTGCTGCGGGACCTCGCCGGCCCCCTCCGGCTCGAGCCCAGGCTGCTCGCCCAGGCGCACGACCTGGCGCTCGGCCCTTCGGCAGACGGTGCGGGCCTGGTGCAGGAAGCCACTGACCACACCTCCCCCCGCGAGGATGAAGTCCTCGAGGGGAGGCAGATCGGCGTTGAATCGATCCACCCAGGCCTCCAACCGCTCGACGTCGGCCGCCTGCAGGCGAGGCATGCCCTCCCAGTGATCGCCTGGAAGGGTGGCCAGCTCGCTGGAGAGCACAAACAGATCGTGCTGGACGTGCTCGAACACTGCCCCCAGCTCCGCCAGGGGCTGGCAGGCCCGGGCGCCGTTGATGGCGAAGGTGCGAGCGAGCCCCAGGATGGCGCCCAGCTCGTCCACAGAACCGTAGCTCTCCACACGGGGGTGGGCCTTCGACAGCTCCTGGCCGCCGACCAGGCGGGTGGTTCCGCTGTCACCGGTACGGGTGTAGACCTTGGTGATGCGCATCGGGCCTCCGCTTCTGGGGACGGAATGTATGGCCGGGCCCGCGGTGGCGCACACGGTGTGGCAAGGCCCGCCAGGTGTGCTCCCACCCTGCCGTGAGTGCGGGTCAGTCTTCTGCACGTTTTACCCAGCCAGGCAGCAGGGCTCGCGATAGGGGGGCGCCCCGCACCGAGCACGGAGGAAGATCTTGAGCCTACGGCCCCAACGCATCGCCGTCCCCGGCCTCCGCAACGCGGATCCCACCAGCCTCCTGGTCATGATCCAGGACCTGATGAACCGCAACATCATCCACCTCGAAGGTGGAACCCTCGCCGACCTGTTCTCCCTCGCCGAGCTCGGAGATACCCTGCCCCGTCACCTGCTGCGGGATCTGGATCGCTTCGCCCGCAGCAAGGAGCGCGAGCTCAAGGATCTGCCCGACGGCAGCCTGCTCGAAGAGCAGCTGCAGCAGCTGGCCACCGTGCCCGCGGTCCACATGCCCCACCGACTGCGCGACGCCGTGCTGGCGCTCCGCGGTGGGCGACAGCTCGAGTCCGCGACCGCGGGCCTGCTCGAGGCCCTGGAGCGGAGCTGGGCCGAGGTGGAGCCCGAGAAGGCCACCCCTGGTGAGGCGGGCAGCGCCCAGGTCGAGCGTCCCGCGGTGCCAAAGCGCCTGCGGATGCCCGACGATCCCTCCCCGCGCCGCCGCAAGCGCGCCGCCGCCAGCACTCCACGCCCCCAGGCCAAGGCCACCCCGGCCGCCAAGCTGGACGAGGGCCGGGCCTCATGGATCCGTCAGCACGTCCTCGAGCGCCTCGAGGCCCGCCGCGAGCAGGGCCTCAAGGAGACCGTGCTGCTGGCAGCCACCTGCCACAACAGCCCCTACAGCGACATGCAGCGCGCCGAGGTGCTCGCCGAGCTGCGCGAGCTCAAGCGCGAAGGAGCGGTCAAGAACTCCGCCGGTCGCTGGATCAGGGTGCAGCGGCTGGGCTGGTAGCCGGCTCGTCAGGCGTCCGAGTCCAGCGAGCCCCCCACCGGGTGGGTCTCGCGGAAGAAGCGGTAGTAGCCCAGCACGCGCTGGACGTAGCGCTCGGTCTCGGTGATGGCGGGGATGCCCCCGGCGGCCTGGACGGTGGCCGGGCCGGCGTTGTAGGCCGCCAGCGCCAGGGAGACGTCGCCGAAGGCCCGAATCTGCCGGGCCAGGTAGCGGGTGCCACCGTCGATGGACTGCGCGGGATCGAACGGATCCGACACGTCCATGTCGCCCGCGGTGCCCGGCATGAGCTGCATGAGCCCTTGGGCGCCGGCCCGGGAGACCGCGCTGGGGTTCATGGAGCTCTCGGCCAGGCAGACCGCCTTGACCAGCGCGGGCGGGACGCCGTAGCGCCGCGACGAGCCCAGGATCAGGTCGTCGTAGCGGTCCATGGAGGCCTTGTAGCCACGGGGAGCCGCGGGGGGCACGACGGGGCGGGCGATGGGGGTGTGGGCCCGGAAGCCCGGCACCGTGGTCGGCGAGTCGGTGATGGTGATCACGCCGTTGCCGTCCGCCGCCAGAAAGATCTCGCTCGCGCTGGCGGGTGCAGCGAACAGCCCGAGGACGGCGACGGAGACGAGCGGGAGGATGGCGCGGTGGACGGTCATGCTCGGGCCCTCTAAAGCCCCGCGCGCGCGCCCGTCAAACCTCGAAGTAGGGCGAGATCTCGATTAAACCAGTACGATCAACATCTTGTAGACCCACCCTACAAGCAGTCCCCCAAGGAGACCCGCCGCGATCCAGCCCTCTTTGAGACCGAGCCAGTCCCAGAACCGGCGCCAGCGACCCCGCGGTCGGAGAAGCTCCATCGCGCTCACCAGGGTGGTGGCCACGGTGAGGGCGAAGAGCACCACACCGTAGGGCTGGCAGATCAGCGCATCGATGAAGCGCCCGTGGGCGGCCAGAGAGAAGGTGGTGGTCATGCCGCACATGGGGCAAGGCCAGCCGGTGAGCTGCAGGAGGGTGCAGCCTCCCAGCCCCAGCTGCTCGTGGGTGCCCATGCCCGTGGGGTCCGGCTGCAGGTAGCCAGCCACACCGAGCACCGTAGCGCTGGGCAGCAGCAGCACCAGAGCCACGAGGCGGTCGAGCAGGTTGCGCTCGCGGAGCGGCGGCGGGGGCGGGGCGGGCATGGACCCTAGTCCTCGGCGGGGATCTCCCGATCGTCTACGACGACCTCTTCGTCCGTCACGTCGTCCGGGCCAGCGGCGCCAGGCAGGGTGACCTCGAGGATGGCCGAGGCCGCCGCGAGCTCGCGATCGATGCTGCCCAGCTCTCCCACCACCTGCTTGCGGAAGCGGGCATACTCGCTGGCCACGTTCAGAGCCGCGAGCAGCACCACGGTCTCGCCGTCGACGCCAGGGGTGCGCGAGGCGATCTCGGCGATGCGCCCGTCGAGCCAGCGGGCGTTCTGGACGACCTCTTCTTCGGGCTCGTCACTGCGGACGGTGTAGTGGCGACCGCGCAGCGTGATGGTGACGGGCATGACAGCTCCAGGTGTTCGAGGTCCGGCAGCGGATGCACATAACCCGGCAGGAAGCCCCGAGGTGGGCCGGTGCTCGCTCCTGGGGGGTGCCCCCTCTCTCCACCGCGATAGGCCTGGTATACCCACTCCATGCCCCCCGACGCGCCAGCCCCCTCCCCCACCACCGCCGCCCCGTGGCGGGACCGGGCGGAGCGCTGGCTTCCGCTGCTGGGGCTGCTGCTGGTCCTGGCCTTGGTGGGCAGCTCGAACGCGGTCCACATGGCCGCCAACCCCCTGCCCAAGAGCACCAACCACGACAGCGCCTTGCTGATCCCCAAGATCGCCCGCCTGGCCACGGGCTACGACCTGTGGCCCGCGGGCCCCGACGAGCACGAGCGCCTGATCACCAACAGCCACTTCTACCCGCTGGCCGAGCCGCTCCCCGACGCGGGCTGGACCCTGTTCAGCCCCCTGCTCGAGCTGAGACGGGGCGGTCGCCTTCACCAGCTCGTGGGGCCCTGCGGGCAGCCCTTCTCCGCCTGTATGCCCCACAGCATGGCCTTGCCCGCGCTGCTGGCCGCCTCGGCTCCCGGCTACCCCGGCCTGATCAACCTGGTACCCACCGCCTGGCTGCTACTGCTGCTGGCCTCGATCTACGG
>CAZHIK010000671.1:0-5500 GCA_964532635.1 uncultured Enterobacterales bacterium | reverse complement strand
CCCAAGTACGTGGGCGGCTGGCGAAGGGCGTTGGTGGGGGCTTGGCCCCCGGATGACCCTCGCGAACCGGGCATCTCCACGATAGGGGCGGCGCCCCTATCGGAGATTCCCATGAAGCGTGCCATCCTCGTCCTGCTCTTTGCCTCCAGTTCCTCTGCCCTCGCCTCGACCTGGGATCGAGCCAACGCCCCCGAGACCTTCGGTGTGCAGAGCATGCAGCTCGCCGACCTGGCCGACTCCGGCCAGTGGGATGGTCGCATTCGCTTCGCCAGCGACGACACCGAGGGAGAACCGATGAGCGGCTTCTGGAACGCCGGCTACACCGCCGAGGCCGAGGCCATCTCCAGCGACAGCAAGCCCGACAGCTACCCGCTCCCCACGCTGTCCGGCGACGGTGTCTCCATCACGTGGGGCGAGATCCTCGACGCCGCGGGCGCCTGCCCCCTGATGGCCGCCGACGAGCAGGAGGACATCGGCGACGACGAGTTCTACCTGATCCTCGACGACGACGCGGACGGCGCCGAGCAGGACCTCTACCTGGGCCTGTGCCAGGGCTGGGCGGCCGCCGCGGCCCTCGGGGCCCAGCCCGCCGTCGCCGTCGAGCGCGACGGCATCGAGCTGAGCGCCATGCAGATCGCGCTGCTGCAGATCGCCGCCTACAGCACCACCACCGCCATCACCTCGGGCGCCCAGTGCCTGCTGGTGGACGGCAGCGACGAGCAGACCCCCAACGCCGACGATGCTCTGGGCAAGGCCGCGGAGCCGGTGGCCAGCAAGCTCACAGTGGACGAGGACGGCTTCCTGAACGATCCCGGCGAGTGGGGCTCGGTGAGCGATCAGCTCACCCTCGACGAGGACGGCTTCATCGAGGAGTCCGAGTGCGTCGACAGCAACCCGGGCAGCTTCCACGTGCTGGTCACCAACCTCATCGGCGAGCAGGGCAGCGCGTTCTTGGTGGACCGTTCGCCCTTCGCCGATGTGCTGCTGGCTCCCGCGGTGGCCTACGAGGTGACCGTGCAGAAGGAGCTGGTCTACCAGGACCTGGGCGGTGCGCTGGACGAGCTGGGCTGGGCGCTGCTGGACCACGACGCTGCCCGCTATGTCTACGTCGAGAACACCGTGACCTACCTGGACCTGCGCGAGAAGGACGGCACCGCTGAGCAGTCCTACGCCTACGTGCTCGAGCTGGACAAGGGCGGTGCCATCACCGGCGGCACCTGGGCGGCCGGCAACATCGACATCGCCCCGGACTTCTTCGTGCTGCCAATCGCGCCCGCCGCCAAGATCGTGGGCTTCGACCTCGACATCGTCACTGACCTGGCGCTGCTGGCCGACGCCGGCATGGACGCCGACGGCGACGGCCTGTCGGACTCGGTCCACGACCTGCCCGATCTCGTCGCTTCCCTGGGCCTGCACAACGGCACCGAGACCTCCCTGCTCGCCAGCGCCGACGCTGCGCTCTGCTCCGCCGATGCTGGCGACGCCGCCACCGCCGCCAACCAGCTGCAGGCCTTCGTCAACAAGGTCGAGGCCCAGGCGGGCAAAAAGATCGACGACGAGGATGCGGAGATGTTGATCACCTTCGCCGACAACGCGGAGCTGGCGCTGTAGGCGAGCGCCCTCGGCCTACCTCCACTCCACCCGCGAAAAGCGCATGTCGATGTCGAACTGCTTGCGCAGCAGGGGAGGTCCGCCCACGCCCTGGGAGCGGACGCGGCCGGTGTGGAGTAAGCCCGCGGTCTCGACCAGCTCCACCCGGGTGGTCAGGCTCTTGACCAGAAACGGCAGGTCGACGGGCTCGAAGCTGATCCACAGGGGGGTACCCGAGGCGGTGTCCCAGGCCAGCTGTCCGCGGGCCAGGTCGTCGGCGCTGGGCTCGCTGGGGGCGGGCTCGTAGCTGGCCACGGACGTGGCGCCCTGCTGGGTGGTGGGGCCGAAGACGTAGCGGCTCAGGTCCTCGCCGGTGGGGGTGGCCGTGTCGAAGGAGCCCTTGTCGCCCTCCTCCTTCTTCTCCTCCCGCTCCTGCTTGCGCTCGACCAGCTCTTCGTCGCTGATGGGCTCGCCGTCCTTGCTGTGGGCGACCCGGGTCTCCACGGCCTCGCCCGCGGCGTCCCAGCTCATGTCGGAGACCACCATCTCGGTGTGGGCATCGTCGCCGTCTTCGTCGGCGTAGCGGGCGGTGGTGGTGACGCGGAAGCGCTCCACCTGGGCAGGGTCCGCCAGCCGCGCCAGGGCGGCGTCGAGCTGATCGAGGGTGGTGTTGGGGGGCGTGGCCAGGACCGCGGTCACCAGCAGCAGCACAGCGTGGAGCAAGCTCACCTCCGTCGCTTCCGCTAACCCCGGCTCCGGTTCCAGGCGTCCGGCCTCGGCGGCCGCGGCCCGGTGTATTACGCTCCCCCGGCCGAAGATCCCTGGAGATCCCATGCTGCGCTCCCTGCCCGTCGCCTGCCTGCTGCTGACCGCCTGCGGCTCCGAGCCCGCCGATCCTCCCGCAGATCCCGACCCCACCGCCGAGGCGTCCGCAGCGGCGGACCAGCCCAAGCCCTTCTCGCCTCCTGCCAACGCTCGGGTGATCGAGCTGGGCGAGCCCCGGCTGGTGCCCGAAGGCCTGCAGGGCAAGGCCCACGCACCGGAGAAGCCCGATCCCCGGGTCACCTGCCGCAGCAACCGCGAGACCATGGCCCGGCGCTTCGGACCCGAGCAGCTCGAAGACCGCGAGGTGCACGTGGGTGAGGGCATTATGCAGTCCGGCACGGTGGTCGCCGAGGGCACCTTGATGGCCCAGGAGGTCATCTGGGCCGACAGCGAGCGCAGTCGGATCGAGCGCATCCGCGTGCTGGGCGAGGGAATCCGGGATCCTAGTGGCCTGGGCCTGGGCAGCACCCTGGCTGAGATGGAAAAAGCCCTGGGCCCCTTCGAGCTCTCCGGCTTCGGCTGGGACTACGGCGGCACCGTCAGCCTGAAGGGCACCAAGCTCGAGAAGCTCGACGGTCGGGTAGTCTTCCGCCTCGAGCCGAGGGATTCCGGCGCCGAGGGCGTCCAGGAAGCCATGAACACCGTCTCTGGTGACGTGCTGTTCGCTTCGGGCGCCGCCGAGGTCGAGGCGCTGGACCTGGTGGTCGGCGAGTTCATGATGGTCTGTCCGGAGAAGCCGCCGAAGCGTTGAGCTCCAGCCAGGCTCCCAGCCGCTCCATCACCGCCTCGGGCTGGCTGAACAGCAGGAAGTGGTCCTCGCCTGGGTAGACCTCCAGCTCAACCTGGACCCCCTGGCTGCGCAGCAGCTCCACCGCGTTCAGGGTGCCCTGCAGGGGGATGCGGCGCTCGGCGTCGGCGGTGACCACCAGCACGGGGGTGCCATGGTCGGCCAGGCTGTCCCCCAGGCCCAGGAGACGGTGGGCGTCCATCGCGGCGCTGATGTACGCCACCCCCCGCCAGCGCTCCGGGAAGGCCATGGCCGCCCGGCCCACGCCAGGGCCGCCGTTGGACAGGCCGCTGAGGACCACGTGGTCGCCGTCCAGCTCGGGCTGGGCTTCGATCCAGGCCAGCGTCCTCTCCACGGCGTCCATCGCCTCGGCCTGTCGCCACCAGCCCATGCCGAAGCTCGGGGCCACCACCGCGTAGCCGTGGGCGTCTGCGAGGTGTCGGAAGACCCACAGGTAGCCCTGGAACGGCCCGCCCCAGCCGTGGAGGAACAGCAGGACCGGCAGCTGCTCCCCGGGCTCGTGGGCCGGGGTGTAGACGTACATGTGGCCGACGTCGCTGGGGCCGCCGAACAGCTCGCGGTAGCTGTGGGGCATGGCCGAGCCCATGCCGGCGAAGGCGGGATCCTCGGCCAGCTCGCCGTAGACCCGCTGGAACAGGGCCCGCACCCGTTGGGTCTGCTCCCGGTCCATGAAGGGATCGATGGGACCCATCACGTAGGAGCCGAAGGTGAACTGGTCCACCTCTGGCACGATGTTGGCCAGGGCGGCGCGGGGGTGCTCGCTGTCCTCCAGGTAGACGGCGCGCAGGGGCGCGTCGTGTCCGGTCTCGACGTCGGGCGCGATGTTGATTGCGTGGCCGAAGGCCAGGCATCCCAGGGCCAGCAGCACACCCAGGATGGCCAGGGAGGGCTCACGGCGCCGCTGGCTCCAGGCGAAGGGGGCCCCCGCCAGGGCGGGGATGGCCAGCAGGAAGCCGATGGCGGTGAAGCGCCCCCCGGGGGTTGCCGCCACCAGCAACAGCAGGGCGGAAGCCAGCCACACCAAGGCCCCGATGAACAGGGTTGTGGCCAGCAGTGCGTATAGCGCAAGTCGGTGGGGAGGGAGGTCGTTGGGTTCCATGCCTCCAGGCTAGCTGCTCCGTTGGAAGGTCACAGGCCGCTCGGGGGCGGTTCTCGACCGCTCAGTGGGTTTTCGGCGCCCCGGGGTCGACCCGGGGTCAGACATGGGTGGAGCGCTGGCGAGGGTGACGGCGGCCGATAGTGACCAGAGGCAACTTCGTGGGAGCCACCATGCAAGCTCGTCATCTGCTCGTCCTCGCCTTCTCCGCGCGTCTCCTCTCCCTCGGCACCGGCTGCTTCGTGGAGCCGCCAGAGTGCTCCTCGGGGAGCTACGACGGCGACGGCGCTTGCGTGGAGGAGGAGCCTGTGGTCGACGACGACACGGGCTCCGCTGACGACACGGGGGATGTCGTGCCCCTGGCGACCTGCCAGCAGGTCCAGTGGGGGGAGGTGAGCGGCACCGTGACCCTCGAGGGTGTTGTGGCCACCAGCGACAGCGCGGCCTGGAGCTATGGCTTCTTCGTGCAGGACATCGGCGGCGGCGAGTGGTCCGGTCTGTTCGTCTACCTGGACGGTGTCTCTGTGGACGTGGAGCGTGGCGACCAGCTCACCATCACCGGTGAGATCAGCGAGTACTACGATCTCACCGAGGTCACCGTGACCAGCCCCTCGGCCCTCCAGGTCACCGGCACCCGGCATCCAGTGGAGACCACCCTGACTCAGTCCCAGTCCGACTGGGAGCCCTGGGAGGCCGTGCTGGTGGAGCTGGACGGCCTGCAGCTCACCAGCGACCCCGACGAGTACGGCGAGGCCGAGACCAGCTTCGGGCTGCCCCTCGACGACATGCTCTTCGCCTGGCACGACCACGTGGGTGAGCAGCGGCAGTTCGGCGCCGTGCTGGGCGTCCTCAACTACAGCTACGAGGCCTTCAAGTTGGAGCCGAGGGATGTGCACGACTTTGTGGACTGAACCGGAATAGGATGCCAGTGGCCCCTGGAACCGGAGCGATCATGAGCCCTCGCCTGCTGCCCCTCCTCCTCCTCGTCCTGCCCACCGCCTTGCTGCCCGCCTGCGGCTCCCCCGAAGGTGCCTTTCCCGGGGAATGCAGCGACGGTGAGGACAACGATCGCGACGGCTCCACCGACTGCGACGACAGCGACTGTGCGGGCACCTCCGCTTGCACCGAAGGCGACACCGACACCGACACGGACGCCGACAGCGACGCGGACACCGACACCG
>CAZHIK010000670.1:0-5511 GCA_964532635.1 uncultured Enterobacterales bacterium | reverse complement strand
GCGATGCCGAGGGCCGGAGGCCGAGGCATGGACTCACATGTGAACAGCCTCCTCGCTGGCCCCTCACCCGGCGCTACGCGCCACCCTCTCCCCAGGGGGGCATAGGCGCTCTCGAAGTTGACGTTCACGCGCCGAGGCGGGCGAGCATGGCGCCAGAGCGACAGAACAGGGCCTGTTGCCCATCGGCCGCAGGGACCTCCACCATGTCCAGGGCTGCGCAGGCTTCGGCCGCCGAGCCCTTGGCGATTTCGTAGTGACGGATGCGGGCGTGACACTTGGGGGTCCGACCCTCTGCCACGTTGAGGGCGGCAGACTGGGCGGCTTCCAGGCCCTGCGCCTTTAGCCACGCCATCCCCCGAGGGAACTTGCTGGCCGACACCCAGTGCGACACCTGCACAGCCAGCTTGTGGGCGCGGAGGGTTTCGTGGGGGAAGAAGGAGGAGTTCTGCTGCATCGACGCCACGAGAGCCGGAGTGCCGGTGAGTGGCGCCGACGCTACCCGGCAGCCGCCGACGTCCCAACCCGGTAGCCGATCACCACCACGCCGATCTCCGTGGTGGCGATCCCGATCCCGATCCCGATCACCGTCAGCCCGATCCCCCGATCGACGATCACCGATGTCCGAAGGGGCCGCGCCCTGCCCTCACCCCCAGCCCCTCTCCCAGGGGGAGAGGGGAGCAGCGGGGGGGCGAAATCCCGGCGGGCACAGTGCCCAAAACGGGCGGGCACAGGCCGCCCAAGGCCGGGCACGCCTCGAGAAGTTGCCTTCGGGGCAGGTTGTGGCGATCTGCAGCACCTACCGTGCCCGGTCGGTGGGGCCTGCGATGACGGTCTCCTGGCCGCGGCAGACCGCGCGCCAAGGACCTTGGTGGCTAGCGAGCGACGCGCTCAGCGCTTGCCCGTATTCGCGCTGGATAGCGCGATTACTCCACATACCCCAGCGCTCTGAGGGCCTCCATCGTCTCGTCGTCCGCTTCCTGGCCCATCACCCGCTGGGCCATGGAGTCCTTGGGCGCGATCACCGTGCCGGGGGCGATGGTGAGCTTGTTGCCAGCGAAGATCTGCTCCTGAGCCTCAACGTCGGCGTCCACCCCCTTGCCCTCGCCCTCGAAGCGCAGGGTCTGGGGGATCTGCTCGTCGAAGAGCACGTAGAGGGTACCCCTGGGCTTGGGTCCGGGGCTGATGCTCACCCGTGTGCGGTCTTCGCTGAGGGTCACGGTGGCCACGTCGGCGGGAACGGACTTGGGATCCTCACCCCACTCGAGGTTGGCGCGGCGGCTGCGGTCGGCCTCGGGATCGAGCACGCCAGCCTCGGCCACGGGCCCGGGGAAGACCAGCTCGAAGGGCGAGCCCTTGCGGCCCTTCAGGCTCACCCGCAGGCCAGGGCCCACGGGCCAGCCGGTGGCCTCGGCCAGGCGCTCGCGCCAGGCGGGAAGTCGATCGGCGTGCTCGGTGGACAGGTCCACTTGCTCGCCGGGATCGGCCTCGAGGTCGTACAGCTCCTCGGCGCCGCTGATGGTGTGGAGGATGTACTTGCCCCTCTGGTGCACCACGGCCCAGCGCTCCTTGTCGTACATCAGGTAGCCGATGTGCAGCGGGCGCTGGTGCAGGGTGTGAGCGGTCTCTTCCTCGAGGCCGGCCTTGGCCGGGTCGACCAGGGGCCGCAGTGAGCGGCCTGCCATGGGTGGCCACTCGGAGCGGGGCACGCCAAGAAGATCGTAGAGGGTGGGGGCCAGGTCGATGAGGCCCACCTGGGCGTCGATGCGGTGGGGGCCGCCGGACCACCCGCCAGGGGGGCGGATCCAGAACACGGTGCGCACCAGCTCGTTGTAGAGGGTGTGGTTGTGCTCGAAGCCGTCGTGGTCCCAGAACTCGTCGCCGTGATCGGTGTGGACGATCACCAGGCTGCGGCCGGGCAGGGCGTCGATGGCGGCGAACAGGCGCCCCAGCTCGGAGCTGGTGTAGCGCACCTCCCCGTCGTAGCGGCCCTCGACCCAGTCCTTCTCCGGCTCTCCGATCTTCCCTTGGTTCTGCAGGCGGGAGATGTCCCAGCGGATGAAGCGCTTGGGCAGGTCGCCCGAGGGCCGGCGGCCTGAGTACAGGTCCTTGAAGCGCCCCGGGGCCGCGTAGAAGATGTGGGGGTCCATGATGTGCAGGAACAGGAAGCTGTCCATGCGCTCGTGGCGCTCGAGCCAGGCGATGGCCCGGTCCACCTGGTCCACGGCCTTGGCGCCGTTGTCGTAGTGCCAGTAGTCGAAGCCGTCGCTGAAGCCGAAGCGTGGCACCAGGTGCACGTTTGCGGAGAAGCCACCGGTGACCAGGCCCGCGCGCCCGAGCACCTGGGCGAAGGTGGGAGTGTGGATCGCGGGCAGGGGGTAGGCGCCGGTGAAGGCGGAGCGGAAGCTGGGCTTGGTGCGCGGGGCGGGGGCGTAGGCTTGGTCGAAGACGTAGGCGCCCTCGGCCAGGGCATCGAGCTCGGGCGATGCGCCGCGCTGGTAGCCATGGGTTCCGGTGTGGTCCTGGCGCAGCGTGTCGATGCCCACCACGATCACGCGGCGCACCTGGTCGGAGCTCCCCGCGATCACGGGGGCGCTCAGCAGGGCCAGGTCGCCCACTGCGTCGTCACCTGGGCTGCTGGACAGCTCCAGGGTGACCGTGCGACCGGCGTAGCGACCCAGGTCGACCTCGACGTCGTCGAAGGCATCGTCGGCGTCGACCTCGAAGTCGGCCAGGCGTTCGCCGTCGACGCTCACCTGTACCTCGAGGCCGTCACTCTCCGGGAGGGACAGGTCGATGCGGGGCCGGATCCCCAGCCCCATCTGCAGGGTGGCACCCTCGGGGACCTCCACCTGCCAGCTGGCGGTGGCCGGCGCCGGCAGCAGCAGGCAGGCGCGGGTCTCGGCACCGAGGGTGGCGATGGTGCTCACGAATTCGTGGGCGGGCAGGCCAGCCATGCTGAAGGCGAGGCGCCGCTGCTGATCGCTCGTGGCGTTGTGCACCAGCTGTAGGGGAACCGTCAGGCTGTCGGGGTCCTGGGCGTTGGCCACCCAGAGGGTCTCACCGAGTACGGCCCAGCTGGGCTCCATGGGGCTGATGCGATCCAGATCCCGCCGATACTCCATCGGCTCGCCATCCTGGTGGAGCTCGAGTCCGGCCGGGGGCTTGCGGTAGCGCTTCTTGGGCAGCTTGATGGGCAGGGCGTGGCTGTAGCGGGGCACCCGCCCGGCGGCTTCGGAGCTCCAGCCGTCGCTCAGCGGGTAGACGCCGTCGGATGTGTGACCCTCGGGGAGGTTGTGCTCCGGCAGCTCGTAGCTGCCCTGGCTCAGGGCGTGCAGGGCACGCCAGGCTGGGCTGGCTGGGTCGTCGAGGTCCATGGCGGGGCGCTCGGCGTGCTGGGGCGGGGGCAGCTCGCGCGGCTCGGGAGTGCAGGCCGAGCAGACCAGCAGGAGGATGAGGGTGCGATAGCTCATGGCGGGCGCCTTGTATTCATGGAGCGAGGGTCTCGCTCCCCTGGAGCGCGCCGAACCCGTGGAAATGCAGCCGGATTCCGCTTGCCCGGACCATGGCGCACGACTAAGGTACGCGCCCCTCCGCCCGGCCCACGGTTTGGCCGGGCGATCTGTGTTCACCCCGCTGGAACCTGGAGCGTAGACCATGGCCGCCAAGGTCTTCGAAACCGCCGACATTCGTAACATCGCCCTGGCCGGACACGGCTTCTGCGGCAAGACTTCGCTGGGCGAGGCCATCCTCTTCAACGCCGGAGCCACCACGCGCTTCGGCCGCACCGAGGCGGGTACCTCCACCTTCGACTTCGAGCCCGAGGAGCAGAAGCGTGGCGGGTCCATCGCTTCGAGCTTCGTGTGGCTCGAGTACAAGGGCAGGAAGCTCAACATCATCGACACCCCGGGTGATGCGAACTTCCTGTACGACGCCTTCAACGCCATGGACGGCGCGGACTGCGCCGTGATCATGGTGTCCTGCCCCGACGGTGTGGAGGTCCAGACCGAGCGCTTCTGGAACCGCGCGGTCGAGAAGAGCATCCCCCGCGTGCTGTACGTCAACAAGATGGACCGCGATCGCGCCAACTGGAAGAAGTGCCTCGAGGACATCGAGGAGTCCCTGGGCGTCAAGCCCCTGCTGCTCCAGCTGCCCATCGGCGCCGAGCAGAACTTCCAGGGTGTGGTCGATCTGATCGACGAGAAGGCCTACAGCTGGCCCCACGACGACTCCGGCGACATGTCCGAGATCGATGTCCCCGGCGACCTGGCCGACGAGATCGAGACCGCCCGCGAGACCCTCATCGAGGACATCGCCAGCACCGACGACGATCTGCTCGAGCAGTACATGGAGACCTTCGAGCTGGAGCGCGACGACATGATGCGCGCCTTCGCCAAGGCCTTCTCGGCTGGTGAGGTCGTGCCCGTGATGTTCGGTGCCTCGGGTCACAACATGGGCGTGCAGCCCCTGATGGACCTGCTGGCCGAGTACGCGCCGGCTCCCACCGCCCTGCCCCTGCTCGAGGGCGAAGACGACGACGGCAACCCGGTGGAGATCGTCCGGGGCGAGGGCTCCTTCGTCGGTAAGGTCATCCGCACCTTCATCGACGAGTTCTCCGGCCAGGTCAACATCGTGCGCATCTACGAGGGTAGTGCCCCCGAAGAAGGCGTGGCCTGGAACAGCCGCACCGACGACACCGAGCGCCTCGGCACCCTCCACGTGCAGCGTGGCAAGGACCGTGATCCCATCGACAGCGGAGTCTGCGGCGACATCATCTCCGTGGCCAAGCTCAAGGACACCCGCACCAACGACACGCTGGCCGATACCAAGCTCAAGCGCAAGCTGCCGGTCATGCACTACCCGCAGCCCATGATGTCCTTCGCCATCTCCCCGGCCTCCCGGGGCGACGAAGACCGCATCAAGACCGCGGTGGAGCGCCTGCTCATCGAGGATCCCACCCTCAGCATCACCTACGACGCCATCTCGAACGCGATGGTGCTCAACGGCATGGGCAACAGCCACCTCGAGGCCGCCATCGAGAAGATGGCCCGAAAGTTCAAGGTCAAGGTCAACACCGCCCTACCCGCCGTGCCCTACCGCGAGACCATCGCCAAGCCGATCCAGAACGTCGAAGGCAAGCACAAGAAGCAGACCGGCGGCGCCGGCCAGTTCGGTGTCTGTTTCATCCACGTCGAGCCTACCGAGCGCGACGCGGGCTTCGAGTTCGTGGACCAGATCGCCCAGGGCCGCATCCCGCGCCAGTACATCCCTTCCGTCGAGAAGGGCATCATCGATCGCATGAAGCAGGGCTCCCTGGCCGGCTACCCGGTGGTCGACGTGAAGGTCACGCTGACGTTCGGTTCGTACCACGACGGGGACTCGAACGAAAACGCGTTCCGCATGGCCGGCTCGATGGCGTTCAAGGAAGCCATGCGCAAGGCCAGCCCGGTTCTGCTCGAGCCGATGATGGCCGTGGAAGTGGAAACGCCGGAAGACTACACGGGTACCGTGATG
>CAZHIK010000669.1:0-5528 GCA_964532635.1 uncultured Enterobacterales bacterium | reverse complement strand
GTACAGCGCGGCCTCGATGGCGCGGGCCTCGAGTCCGCTCAGGCCCACCACCAGATCTGCGGCGACCAGGGCCAGTCCCGATCCGGCGACCAGGAGGCCGAGACGCCAGGCGGAGGTCTTGGCCGCCACTTCAGCTCAGGGCCTGAGCGACGGTGAAGACCAGCTCGTCGAGGTGGTAGGGCTTCTGGATGAAACCATCCAGGCCCCGACCACCGAAGCGGTCCACCGCGTCGCGTTCGTTGTAGCCGCTGGACAGCACCACCCGGACGTCGGGACGGAGCGCTCGCAGCTGCTCGTAGCAGGCCTGTCCGCCCATGCGGGGCATGCTGAGGTCCAGCAGGACCAGGTCGATCTCGTCTCCGCGCTCACGGAACAGCTCCACCGCTTGCATGCCGTCGGCTGCCTCGAGGGTCCGACAGTCGATGTGCTCGAGCATGGCGGCGGCGACGCCCCGGACCGTCTCGTCGTCGTCGACGATGAGCACGCACGCCTGGGTGAGGAACGGCGCGGCGTCGGGATCGGGCGGAGGCTCGGCGGGATCCTCTCGGCCCCGCTCGAGAGCGGGAAGCATCACCTCGAAGCTGGAGCCCTGACCGGGCCGGCTCTGGACCCGGATGGAGCCACCGTGGCCCTTGACGATGCCCAGCACCGCGGCCAGGCCCAGGCCTCGACCCGTGAACTTGGTGGTGAAGAAGGGCTCGAAGATCCGGCTGCGGGTGGCGTCGTCCATGCCCTCGCCGGCATCGGCTACCGTGATGACCACGTAGCCGCCCGCGGGCAGCGTGGACGGGGTGTGGTCGGGCAGCTCGGTCGAGCCCTCGAGAACCCGCAGCTCGGTCTTCAGGGTGACGGGGGCTCCCGGGTGGTGGGTGGCCTCGGCCGCATTTGTCACCAGGTTCATGATCACCTGGCGGATCTGGGTCGCGTCTCCGCGCACCGGCGGCAGGTCTTCCGCCAGCTCGTACCGCAGCTCCACGGCGTGGGTGATGGTGGCCCCGAGCAGCTTGGTGGTCTCCTCGATCAGCCTGTGGGGCTCGAACGAGCCCACCACGAAGTTGCCCCGGCCCGAGTAGGCGAGCATCTGCTTGGCGAGGTCCGCGGCCCGGCTCGTGGCCAGGCCGATGTCCTGGATGCGGTCGCGTGCCGGGTGGATGGGGCCCAGGGCCTGCAGGGCCAGATCGGCGTTGCCCATCATGCCCACCAGCAGGTTGTTGAAGTCGTGGGCCACACCTCCGGCGAGCACAGCGAGGCTCTCCATGCGCTGCGCCTCGAGCACCCGGCGCTCGAGCTCGAGCTGCTCGGCCTGTGCGTGCTTGCGATCGGTGATGTCGTTGAAGATCACCAGCGCGGCGGGTGCGCCCTTCCAGTCGATGCGCGACGACGCGACCTCGGTGGGGAAGGGGGTGCCTTCACAGCGCAGGAAGGTGGACTCGATCCAGCCGACATCGCGCTCCTTGCCGTAGATCGCTGCGATGCGCTCAGCGGTGCGTGGCTGGGCCTCCGGGTGGACGAAGTCCATGGTCTCGCGGCCGATCAGCTCTTCGACGCGCTCGGCGCCCGCCATGCGCGCAGCTGCGGGGTTGGCGTACGCGATGTGCCCCTGGGTGTGGACCGCCAGGCCGATGGGCATGGTCTCGGCCAGCTGCCGGAAGCGCTCTTCGCTCTCACCGAGGCGCTCCAGGGCGAGCTGCTGCTCGCTGATGTCCAGCAGCGTGACCACCATGCGCTCGCCGGGCAGCAGCGCGGCCCTGAGCAGCATGGACCGGTCGCTACCGTCAGCGCAGCGGATCCGGTAGACCACGTCGCGGTTGGGCTCGGTGACGTCCCGCTCCCAGTTGGCCAGGACCTGGGCCCGATACTCGGGATCCGGGTAGGCGGCCATGATCCAGTGCTGCACCGTGGGCAGCTGCTCCAGGTCGTAGCCGGTGATGGCGGTGAACTCCGCGTTGACGAACAGCATCGCGCCGTCGGAGGAGGTGGAGGCCACCACGGCGCCGCAGGGAGCCTGCTGGAGCACCAGGGCCATCCAGGCTAGGTCGCGGTCTCCGGGGAGGAGCTCGCTCTGCTCCGTGCTGCGCTCGAGGGCCGCGATCCGGGCCCGCAGGTGGCGGTTCTCCTCCTGGAGTTTCCGGAAGGCGGCTTCGTCGTTGCTCATGGTCTCCACCTCCAACAGCAGCCCGCTGGATTCCGGAAGCCCGGGAAGGGCCTACTTTCCGCCCAGGTGGATCTGCACGCCGGCCTCGACCCCCCAGCCGAAGGGCTGTGTCTCCGGGGGCTGGAGCTTGGTGGCGATGTAGTCGCTGCTCTCTTCGTGCATGTTGGCGGAGGTGCCCGCGAAGAACAGCTGCAGCGGGGCCTGGAGCACCACGCTCACCAGGTCGTTGATGGCGAACTCACCACCGGCGAGGACCTGTGCACCCAGCAGGGTGTTGGCGGCGGGGATGGGCAGCTCCACCGGAGGCGGCGGAAGCTCGGCGTGGGCGTCGCCCTTGGTGCCGTGCCACAACACGAAGCCACCCCCCAGCACGGGGCGGATCCGCTGGAAGGGCATGGGCACCAGGCGGGCACCGAGGCTCAGCTCGAAGACGCCTTGCAGGCCCGTCTCATCCACAACGGTCTCGGGAGGATCGCCCAGATACTCCTTGCCGACGAAAGTCTGGAAGGGCCCCCAGAGGGTGCCCAGGCCGAGCTCTACGTCCAGCTTGGGCGCCACACCGTAGGCCAGCTCGAGCCCCAGGTTGGCACCGCCGCCTTGGATGGGCGCTTGCCATGCGTAGTACTCGAGGACTTGTCGTGAGGACACGCTCTCGATGGCGTACTGAGCGTTGTAGCCTCCGCCCCGGGGGCCTGAGCCACCGCCGACAGCGGCGCGGATGGTGAACTTGCCCTGGCGCCCTTGGCGCTTCTCCTGCCAGGTCCGGTAGCCCCAGCCGCTGTTCCACCAGCGCAGGTACTGCTCGGGGGTGAGGTCCATGTCGAGCCAGGGCTCGGCCTCGCCGTATTCTTCGAGCAGCTGGTCCATGGTCATGGGCTCGCGCTCCTGGCGGCCTTCGCCCAGGTCCTCGACCCCCTCGGGGTGGCCCACCTCGCCCAGCTCCTGCTCGAGGCCGGACAAGTCCTGCTCGGGATCGAAGGGTTCGTCGTCGATGGGCTCCTCGTCGAACTCCTCGAGCTCGGGTAGCGGGGGCGGCTCGCCATCAGCCAGGGCCACCACCGCGCGCTCCACCCAGCCGACGAGCTCCGGCTCGGCGGCCTTGCTGTGGGGCAGGACCAGGCTCCAGGCTTCCTCCTGCTCTTCGATGTCGAGCACCGTCAGCTCCACCTCGATGTCGGGCTCGACATCGTCGTCGAGGATGGGCTGGTAGCGGACGATGCCCGTGACGGCCCAGCGGGTCTGGGCAACCTCGGCCAGGTCGAAGGTGCAGCCCAGCACCTGATCGCTGGGGCAGTTCTTCATGAAGTCGGCGCCGGACTGCTCCTGGATGTAGGAGACATCCGAGGGGAGCTGCACGGTCAATCCCCCGGCGGCCTCCAGCCGCTGCTGCACCTGCTCGGGCAGGCGGCGGGCCAGGGCGGTGTGCTCGGGATCAGCGGCCTCGAAGCGTGAGACCAAGACGGTGGAGTCGGCCGAAGCAGCGGCGGACAGTAGCATCAGCAGGAGCATGGGCGACCTCTGCGCAGAGTCGCGTCACATGTAATGGGCTGCTAGCGTGGCTGCTCGCCCAGCCAGACCTCCGTGGCCTCGAGCATGTCCTCCAGCCCGCCCCGCATGGTGGACTGGATGATGTCGTCCCCGGCGCCGTACATGGTGGCTTCGGTCCACAGGGCCACGTAGCGAAGGGTCTCGCCGTCACTATCGGGCAGCACCACGTCGATGCTGTAGGACTGGTGGATGGCCGTGGCCTCCTGGTCGCCCTGGAACTCTTCTTCGAACCAGCTGCGGGCGATGAATCCTCGCTGGGGATCGCCCTCGGCCCTCAGCACGTCGGACCAGCGGTAGTCCTTGAGCTTGGTGTACTCGATGGACATGATGAAGTTTTCCTTGCGGATGCGGTTGTCGGTCCGCAGGATCTCGCAGCCTTGGTCGGGGAAGCAGGAGGGGTCGGTTGGATCGAGGAAGCTGCGCTCGTAGAGGTTGGGGGAGGCCGGCTCGACCGGGGTCTGGTCGGGGAGGATCACCACGGTGGCGTGCTCGGCTGGCTCGAAGCTCGAGGTGGCAACCAGGCCCACGGGCAGCGCGCTGCTCGGATCGCGGTCGGGGTGGTCGACGTCAGCGACGTGTTCGTCGGTGAGCGGCTGGATCTCCCAAGCCTGGTCTCCAAGGTCTTCGTCGATCCCTTGGTCCTCGAAGAAGGCCTGCAGGTTGCCCAGGCCTACGGCGAGTACATCGGGATCGGGGTCTTCGAGGTGCTGGAAGAGCCAGGTGGACAGCTCGGACAGCTCGGTGGGCGCCTCGGGCAGCTTGCGGCAGCCCGCAGCAGCCAGAGCCAGGGCCGGCAGCAGCCCACACAGGGCCGCGGAGGCCCAGTGGGAAGCGGGGAGCCGGGGGGGGCCCTCGAGAGCTCGCTGGCGGTGCTCCACGCGGGGCTCCGGTTTCGGTTTTTCGGTGTTGCACAGCATAGTCTCGCCTTGCTCTGAGCGCGACCGGAGCGGCCTGCTTTCGGATTGGCGAAGGCGCCCTGAACGGCCTAGGAGATGGGTGCACCTCACCCTGGAGCAGGCCCCCCATGCGTACGAATCCCACGTGGTTGGTCCTCCTTCTGCCCGCCCTCTCGCTGATGGGTTGTGGCGACAAGGACGACACCTATGACTCCTTCGTCGAAGGCGACACCGACACCGACACCGACGCCGACTCCGACACGGATGCCGACGCCGACGCCGACACAGACGCCGACACGGACACCCAGCCACCACCAGCCGAGCTCGAGTGGTGCAGCCTGGATCGTCCGGCCGAGGTGACCGTCTCGCCGGGCGAGGACTCCATCGAGATCTACGGCATGGTGAGCGTGCCCGACTACAGCGACGGCAAGGGCGCCTCATCCGCCATCGGCGGCGAGCTGGGCTACGGCGAGCTCGACAGCGATCCCTCGTCCGATCCTTCGGCCTGGAACTGGGTCACCGCCTCCTGGTCCGCCGACTCCAGCGACTTCGACGAGTATGCGGTGGTGCTCAACATCGCCGCGGCCGGCACCTACGCCTACGCCTACCGCTTCACGGTCGACGAGGGCGACAGCTGGCTGTACTGCGACCTCGAGGGCAGCGCCCCCGACGACGCCTACGATGTCGCCGAGCAGGGGGTAGCCACCATCGGGCGCGACGAAGACGGCGACGGCTACCTCTCCGAGGAAGACGGCTTCGACGACTGCGACGACACCAACGCTTCGATCTACCCGGGTGCGGAAGACACCCCGCTGGACGAGGTCGATCAGGACTGCGACGGCGCCGACGCGCTGCCCTCCATCGACGATCTGGTCGCCGGCGATCTGGTCATCACCGAGGTCCACCCCGACAGCGATGCGGTGGCGGGG
>CAZHIK010000668.1:0-5530 GCA_964532635.1 uncultured Enterobacterales bacterium | reverse complement strand
AGCCCCAGCCCCCACGTAGGCCCCCATCCCGTACAGACCCTCGGCCGAGGGCGTCGTATCCAACACCGAGCAGTCCACGAGCGTCACCGAGCTGCCCCCCTCCACGGCCAGCAGGCCGGCCGCGCTGTTCCCAGCGAGCACGCAGCCCTCGAGACCGACCACCGCACCCTGATCGACCTGCAGGCCGTACCCTGTCTCCCCCCACCCGTTGGCCAGCGTGCCCCGGACGGTGGTCCCGCGCAGGTTGGCACGGGTGCCAGCGCCGCCGACCAGGATCCCCGCCGAGCTGTTGTCCTGGATCAGGCAATCCCGGACGCGCAGCGCCACGCCCTCGGTGACCTGGAGGCCCAGGCCGAAGGCGCCACCCTCGTCCGGCTGCGTGTCCCGGACCGTACAGCTCGAAAGCTCCACCACCGTGTCCCAGCCTTGTGCCGTCAACCCGGCGGTGACGTTGTCGGCGATCTCGCAACCCACGGCAAGGAACTCGGCGCCGTCGATGACCGCTATCCCCAGCCCGCGCTCTCCGTCGACGTCCTCGTGGGTGTCCCGCACCGTGCAGTCCCGCAGGGTGACCTCGGTGCCCGGCTCACCGACCAGCACCGCCATGTCATGACTGGCGGCGATGACACTGCCCTGGGCCAACAGCCTCGCCCCGCCGTCGACCTGCAGGCCGTAGCCGCTGCTGCCGGAAGCCATGGGCTGGGTCTCCAACACCGCGCAGTCTTCGAGCTCGACCTCGGTGCCCTCCCCCGAGGCGCCGATCCCCACCTCCATGTTGCCTGAGACCGTGCAGCCCCGGACGCTGAGCGCCGCGCCCCCGCTGACCTGCAGGCCGCGACCATGCTCGCCGCTTTCCTCCGGGAGGCCGTCCCGCACCACGCAGTCGTCCAGGCTCAGCATGGTGCTCGGCTCGGCCGCCTCGACACCCACCCGGATGTTCCCCACCAACTCGCAGCCGTCCAAGGCCACGCTCGTGGGGAAGCTCAAGCTGGCGCGCTGGGCCACGAGCCCGCCGGCCTCGGCCCCCTCCACCCACAGATCCGCCAGGCGCACGATGCCCGAGCCCACAGACAACCCGGCACCCCGGGCTCCCACCACGCTCATCCCGGAGGCCTCCACTTCGCCGAAGCCTGTCCCGATGGCGATCCCCGGGGTGCCGGCCTCCCCCGCGGCGGCATCCAGGATCACCAACTCGCGGCAGCGGCCGGCGAGGCGCACGCCCACGTGATCGGTGCTCAACTCGAGCGTCTCGGGGTAGCTCCCCGCCGCCACGGCCACGAGCCCGCCCCCACGGCCGCCGGCCAGGTCGAGCCCAGCCTGGATGGAGCGCAGCGGGGTGGCCTCGGTCCCGTCGCCACCCTCGGCGGACGCGATGTCCACGAACACCGTCGAGGCGTCCACCGAGAGGTCACCCCAGCTTCCCGTGCCGCAGGCCTCGGGCGCCTCCGCTTCGATGTCGGACGGGATGTCCTTGGGGATCTGGGGCGTTCCACCGCAGCCCGGCAGGGCGGAGAGCAGGAGCACCGCGGCCGCGAGGCCTCTCACGGCCCCCCCGAGCCGGGACGGAACACCGGGGTTGGAGCGGGCGACCCGGGCGCCATCACCGGCCCCCGCTCGGGCAGCCAACCGGCCTGCGCCACCGTCCGGGCCGGAGTGATGTCCGCCGCTGCCAGCTCGAAGGAGAATGCCAAGCTACACGAGGGCTGGTCCCAGCCTGCGCAGATCTCCTGTACCGGCGCCTCGACCCAGTCATCCCGCGGAGACAGGCAGGCCTCACCCTGGACCCGCAGATCGAGGTGGTTGCCGTCCCAGATGTTGCCCTCCAGCGTGGCCCAGCCATCGTCCAGGAACAAGCCGGCGCCCTGGTTGTCCTCGATGGAGTTGTCCTGGAGCAGCAGCCCGCCCGCCCCGTCCCAGGCCTGCACACCGGTGGCGAACACCCCGTCGCCGCAGCGGGTGGTGGGGCCGTGGCTCACCCCCGTGGACGCGCTGATATCGTTGTTCATCAGGGTGTACCTACCAGCCCCGGACAGGTAGACACCCGCCACGGGCTGATCGCTGATGATGCAGTCACTGACGCTCACACTTGGGGAGTAGCTGTCTCCCAGGGCGGCCGCGTAGACGCCCACGCCGCCGCCCACGTCCACCCCTTCCCGCGTGCCGGTGATGATGCTGGACGACAGCTCCAGGCTGCCCTGGCTCTGCACCACCGCCCCTGCGAAGTGGTTGTCCAGCAGGCTGCAGTCGCTGCAGCCCATCCGCGAAGACGCGCCGGTGTACAGCCCCGGCCCCTCGTTGTCGCGAGCGCACAGGCCCTCTGCGTCCAGTTCGGCTCCGAACATGACCACGACTCCAGGTGCCGTCGCACCGGTCTCTCCCGTCACCTGGGTTGTGCCCGAGACGGTGGAGCCGCGCAGGGTGACCGCGGTGCCTGCGCCCGCCGCGAGGATGCCCATGAAGGCGTTGTCCGAGACCTCACAGTCGTCGGCGATCAGCGTGGGACCGTCGGCGAGGACGATTCCGCAGCCGGCCACCCCGTCACCGCGGGGCCAGGTGTCGCGCACGACACAGCCGGTCAATGTCAGCCCAGTGCCCTCACCTCCGGCGCCGATGCCCACCGAGCTGCTGCCACTGATCTCGCAGTCCTCGGCCAGCAGCGTCGCGCCCTCCATCAGGTACAGCCCGCCCCCGAACTCACCGCGGGCGTCCGGCAGGGTGTCCCGGATGGCGCAGTCGCGAAGGGACAGCTGGGTGCCTTGGCCCAGGGCCGAGATCCCGCTGTAGCTGTTCCGCTCCAGCTCGCAGCCCTCGGCCGACAGCACCGCGCCATCCACCACGAACATCCCCAGACCGTTGCCCACGTCCGGATCGGGCAGGGTGTCGCGCACCACGCAGTCGTACAGCTCCACCTCGGTACCGGGCTGGTGGGCCATGACGCCCCCGCCCGTGCTCCGGACCAGCTCGCAGCCCTCGGCCGACAGCCACGCACCGTCGAGGATCTCCAGGCCGTGGCCCTGCTCGCCGCTCTCGCCCGCCGGGCAGTCGTACACCGAGCAGTCGCGCAGCTGCACCCGGGTGTCCTCACCGAAGACCACCACCCCCATCAGGTTGCCGGTGAGCTCGCAGCCCTCGGCGGTCAGGGACGCGCCGCTGTGTACCTGCACACCCCACCCGTAGTCGAAGCCGCTGTCCTCCTGGGTGTCGGTCACCACGCAGTCCGAGAGCTCCGCCACGGTCCCCGCGCCCGAGGCCGAGACCCCGAAGGACGTGTTCCCCGAGACCACCAAGCCCGAGGCTGCCAGCGCAGCGCCGCCGCTGGCCTGCACGCCGCAGCCGAGGTCCCCGGCCGCGTCGGTCGTCGAGTCGCGCACCGCGCTGTCCCGCAGGGTCAACGTCACCCCCGCCTCGTCGGCCATCACGCCGAGCACCGCATTTTCGACGATCTCGCAGCCCTCGACCTCCACGGTGGTGGGCGCCGTGAGGCTGCCCCGCAGGGCCACGATGCCCATGTAGGCGCTGCCCTGAACAGCGAGGTCCGCCAGGCGCACCTCCCCCGAGTCGATCTTGATCCCGACCCAGGGGGAGTCCACTACGCTCACTCCCGACAGCTCCACTTCGCCGTACATCGTCTCGACGGCGATCCCCGGGGTGCTCTCCGGCGCTGCGCTGGCATCCAGGGTCACCAGCTCCCGGCAGCGCCCGGCGAGCCGCACCCCCGCGTGGTCGGTGTCCAGCTCGAGGGTCTCGGGGTAGCTCCCCGCCGCCACCGCCACGAGCCCGCCCCCACGACTCCCAGCCAGGTCCACCCCCGCCTGGATGCTGCGCAGGGGTGCGGCCTCGCTCCCATCACCGCCCTCGGCGGCCTCGATGTCCACGTACACCGTGGAGGCGTCCACCTCGAGCTGCCC
The DNA here is from genome assembly GCA_964532635.1 of uncultured Enterobacterales bacterium. Taxonomy (GTDB): domain Bacteria; phylum Myxococcota_A; class UBA796; order UBA796; family JAFGLY01; genus CALDOK01. The sequence goes on along the minus strand of CAZHIK010000668.1, from coordinate 1,622 downwards.
CCAGGCCCCGGTGCCGCAGGCTTCCGGGACGCACTCTCCGCCGTCGGGCAGGAAGCCCTCGGCGCAGTCGGGGGCCTCACCGGTGTCAGGCTTCCGCTCCGGCTCACCGCAGCCCGCCAGCACCCCGATACCCACCAGCAGCAGCGTCGCGGGGGCAGTTCGGATCATCGGGCCTCCGTCCGGAAGTATCCCAGAATCGCCGTCGGGGGGCCAGCCGCGCCGGCTTGGCAAAAGCCGTGCTATCCTCGGGCCGGGCCCAAGAACGGGAGGAGACCATGACTCGCGTCTGGATCACGACAGCGTTGCTTCTGTGCGCCACCACCATCGGCTGCGGCAGGCTGCTGAGTGGCACGGAGGGCGCCAACGCCGGCGAGTGCGCCGACGCCCTGGACAACGACGGGGACGAGCTGTACGACTGCGACGATCCCGACTGCGCGGCGTCGCCGGACTGCCAGCCCGACACCACCGGCAACGGCGACTACTACGACTACGAGCAGTTCGCCGACGACATGCTCCAGGCCAGCTGCGACAAGCTGGACGAGTGCGACTTCTACACCGAGTACTTCACCTACGAGGACTGCCTCGCGCTGGGAGACCCGGGGGACACCGGCCACCAGAGCTGGGACTGCGAGGACTACGACGACGACGCTGCCCGACAGTGCGTGGAGGACTGGCAGAACATCTCCTGCGACGACTTCATCGAAGGCCACGGCCTCGAAAGCTGCAGCGACGTGTGCTCGAACGACTGAGCCGGAGGGGACCATGAGAATCATCCACATCACGACCGCGGCGCTCGCGTGCGCCGCCACCACAGCCTGCACCGGGCGCCTGGGCGGAGCCGAAGGTTCCGGCGCCGGTGAGTGCGCCGACGCCCTGGACAATGACGGCGACGAGCTGTACGACTGCGACGATCCCGACTGCGCCGGGGCTCCCGACTGCCAGGTCGACACCAGCGACCAGGAGCATGTAGCCCACATTGTGTTCTGCAGCAGAGCGTTCATTGGCCGCGAAGATCTGTTCGGCGTACTGAATGCCGGGATTGTCCGCATCGGTCCACCACAGGTATGGCGTGGGCGCGATCAAGCCTACACCGTAGGCAGGATCAGCCAGGAATGCGTACAGTGCCAGATCCATAGCCCAGTTGCATGATGCAACTACAAACTGGTCGCGCAGCCCCAAGCTGTTGAGGTCATTCAACAAGGCTGCTGGGCCGAAGGCCAAGGAGTTGGTCCAGATCACATTGGCCCCGGCTGCCTGGGCGTTGAGGATGGCCGTGGTGGTGTCGGCAGTCGGTGCAACATCGTAGGTTTCTTCGTGAACCAGCTCGATGCCATTCTCTTCCATGAAGGCGCGCGTTTCGGGGGTCAATGCGCCTTGTCCGAATGCGGTTGGCCAACTGAGATAGGCTAGCTTGATCTCATCGCCAGCATCGGCGGGTTTATAGTCAGCCCAGTTCTCGGAAAGGAAACCCATCACCAGACCGAACTGGTCGGGGTATATCGGACCCAGACCGAAGGTGTAGCCAGAGTCAACATAGAAGCCTTTGGCGCTCAAACCAGCGGTGATGTTAACGATTTTGTCTTCAGCAAAGCGTCCCGCAAGGGCTTCAACTTCGCCTGAAC
>CAZHIK010000667.1:0-5530 GCA_964532635.1 uncultured Enterobacterales bacterium | reverse complement strand
CGGGGCCAATATCTTCATGGACACCGACTGCGGGGACCTCGACCTGTTCGCCTTCCGCTGGCCCTACGACGGCAAGTGCCCCACCACCAGCCACACGATCTCCGAGTGCGAGGCCGACGACGACGAGGGTGACGGCATCGTCCACGTCGAGACCGTCAACAACCCTGGCTCCTACATGATCGTGGTGGACGGCAAGGGTGGCCTCGAGGCCCCCTTCCACCTGACGGTCGAGTGCGGTCAGAGCAGGTAGGCGGGGCTCCCGCCCCACGAGGCCGCCGCTGGGCCATCGCCCTTCAGGTCCTGGTCTCGCTGGCCGTCCTTGCGCTCTTGCTGCGCGAGGCCGATCCCCGCGCTGTGGCCGGTGCCCTGACCCGGGTCTCCTGGGCGTGGCTCGCCCTGGCCATGGTGGCCAAGGCCGCGGCCTTGACCCTGCACGAGTTCCGTCTGTGGTGGCTGCTCCGGGCGGGGCACGCCTGCTCCCTGCGCAAGGTGCTCGGGATCGGGTTCCTGAGCGGGCTGGTCAATGTGATCCTGCCCATCCGGATCGGTGATGTGCTGGCCATGGTGTTGCTCACCCGCGAGCGGAAGGTGCCCGGCCCCGTGGCTGTCTCGGCGGTCGTCCTGGTGGCCGTGCTCGAGGCGGCAGCCCTGGGATTGTTCCTCGTGGTGATCTTCGGCACGGGGCTGGTGTTCTGGGAGCAGTCCTTGGGATCTCGGGGGGTCCAGAACGCGTTCTCCACCGTGGCCCTCGCCACCCTGCTGGGTGTCTGTGCGGTTGTGGGGCTGGGGATCCTGGGGCGTCTCGTCGATGGCCGTCGGTCCGACGCTCGAGAAGAAGAGGGGATCACCGACCGCCTCCGACGAGCCCTGGCCATGGTACTGGAGCACACCGGCGGCAACCTCGGCAGAGCGGGCGCCCTACTGTCCAACGGCCTGTTGGCGCTCGCGGACGCCGGGCTCTTTCTGGCCTCGTACGCCATCCTGGTCCGAGCGCTGGACCTACCGGTTCCCAGCGCGTGGACCGCGGCTGGGGTGGTGATGGCCTTGAGCTCGGTGGCCTCGCTGGTCCTGCCGCCCAGCCTGGGAGCGGGCACCGCGGCCTCATCGGTCATCGCCCTTGGGCTGCTCGGGGTAGACGAACCCACCGCGCTGGCCTACGCCGCGCTTGTCTGGCTCGCCGGCAACCTCCCGGTGGTCGTCCTCGGGTTGCCGCCCGCCCTGGCCCGCCTGGGGGGCCTGGCGGAGCTCATGGCGAGTGCGTGGAGCCGTTCTGGGGAACCCGACCCGCCCACAGCGTGAGCCTGGCACCGCCGTGGGGGAAGTCGAGCCGTGGTTGCATGGGTATGCCCACGGCCTTGATCAAGGCACGATCGGGGCACAACAGGCCGATCCGCCAGCCAGCGAAGCGCTCTCGCAGGGTGCGGCCCAGGGCTGTGTAGACACCCCGAACCTGTACGCCGAGGCGCTGGCCCCAGGGGGGGTTGCCGATGACGAGTCCGGACCGTTCCGGGGGTGTGATGCCGTCCACGCGCTGGTGGAGCCAGCGGATTCGCGCGTCCACACCCGCGGCGCTGGCGTTGCGACGGGCGATTTCGAGCACCGCTGGGTCGGCGTCGCTCCCCAACAGCTCGAGGCGGGGCCCGCCCCGGTGGGAGCGCACCTCTCCCCGGAGCTTGCGCCAGAGCTTGGTGGCGTGGCAGGGCCAGTGCTCGAGCGAGAAGCCGCGCGCTGCGCCCGGCGCGCGCCCCAGCCCGATGCCCGCAGCTTCGATCAGCAATGTGCCGCTCCCGCAGAAGGGATCCAACAGGGGTTCGGAGGGACTCCAGTCCATGGCCATCAGCGAGGCCGCAGCCAGGTTCTCCCGCAGGGGGGCAGCGCCGCCGCGGCTGCGGTAGCCGCGCTTCCACAGCGGCGATCCGACGGGATCCACCGAGGCCTGGGCCCGGCTCTGCTCGATCCTGATCATCACCTTGACCGGTGGCAGGCGCCGGGGATCCCGAGCCCCCGGACGGTGGGCGACCCGGGGACCGCGCACCGCGTCCCGGATGGCCAGCTGGGCCTTGCGGGCGGTGGCATCTCTGCGCCTCATCCTGGAACCACGACTCGAAACAGCGATCTCGACGGGCTGGCCAGGATGGACGAAGTGGGTCCAGGGCAAGCGGCCCAGCCCCTGGGCGAGCCCCTCGAGGCTACTGGCCTGGAACCGACCGACCCGCACGCGGAGGTCGGTGGCGCAGCGGCTGCCGAGGCAAGCGCGGAACAGCTCCTCCGAGCCCCCCGTGCAGGTGACCAGGCCGGTAGACTGGCGGGGGGAGGGCCAGCCGAGCTGTGCGAGCTCTGTGGCCACCACTGCCTCCAGCCCTGGAGGGCAGACTGCAGCGATCTCACGGGGTGGTAGCTTCTTGGCGGGTCTCATGGGGAGGGGATATCCGAGCAGGAGGCCGGTGGCGCGTGACCTGACGGGCACTTTCCGGCATACTCACAGGACCACCCGGATCGCTGGGAGCCGCCTGGGTAGGCAACCCCGGAGTATCGCGTCGATGCAGTTCCTGAGAGCGCTCGCTGCCGCACTCGTCGCCCTGTCCTTCGCGTCGGCGGCACACGCCGCCGAGTGCCCCAACTGCGTCCTCGACTTCCCCAGCAGCTGGAACGCCGAGGAACAGCCCTGGGGCACCCGTGTGTGGCTGGAGGGACAGCAGATCGACGTCAAGGTCCAGCCCGACGAATCGGTGGAACCTCTGGGTCCGGGCGACGTAGATGACGAGCTGGTCTGGCTCAGCGCCGAGATCGAGTCCGAGGGGCACACCATCGGTAGCAAGAACGGCCGCATCGTGCGCACCGCCTCGCGGGAGCCCGCCGTCGTGCTGGACTATGCATGGACCGATCAGGACGGCACCCAGGGCAAGGGCATCCGCCTGGTTCGCCGCTGCGGCGTTCGCCTCATCATCGAGCAACGCGCGGAGGAGATCCGACTCGATGCCCTGCTCGGTGTGAGCGACCGCGTCCGCTACTCACGCTCGGAGTGTGTGAGCCTCAACGCCGACATCATCCCCCTCGAGGTGCTCGAGGGTGTCGACAACGTCGAGCTGCCGGATGTGGCTGATGTGGTGCCCACGCCCAGCACGAGCACCGATCCCAGCGACGCCGCGCCCACCGAGCCCGTCGACCAGGGGGACGCCCCTTCCGACCCGGTCCCCGCGGAGCCCCCACCAGCCCCCGCAGAGGAATCCTCGCCCCTCACCACCCTGCTGTTGGCGGTGGGCTTGCTCCTGCTGGTGGTGCTCATCGTGCTCATGCTCCGTAGCAGTCGTGAGGATCCCCTCGAGGGTCTCCCGCCTCTCGACACACCACAGCAGCCCGGAGGCCAGGGGCCGCCTCCCGAGCCGGAGCCGGAGCCCCGGTCCGCTCCAGGGCCCCACAGTGGAACCTACGCGGTGGGTGGCGGCCAAGCTCGGATGGGCCAGGGCTTCCCCGCCGATGATGCCACCGACGAGAGCCCGGCGGCGCTGGACGATCACGAGCAGATCACGGCCGACGAGTTCGGCGATGAGAACACCGATGCGATCCTGCCCGCTGGAACCTACGGTCTGCGAGGCGCCGGGGGTGGCGAGCGCTCCGAGCCGGCCACCGCTGGGGAGCCCGAGGAGAGCGATGCGGGCGCCTCCCTCGAGGTGTCCGACCCCGAGATGATGCTCCACGCGGTGCCACCAGGCGAGGACCCGCGCTCCGAGCCTCCCATCTCCGTGCCCGACGCCGGCACGATCTCCGTCCCCAGCCACGCGGTGGTCTCCTTCCCCTCGGTCTCCAGCGTCTCCACCCGAGGGGTGGAGGTAGGGGAGGCGCCCTCCTACGATCAAGACGACTACATCCAGGTCAGTCCGGTGGAGTCCGTCATCGCGTCCCTGGGCATCACCACCTGGCTCGACTTCACGGCGCCGGGCATCTCGGGGGTGAGCTACCTGCCATCCTCCATCGCCGATCTGCTCGAGGTCCAGAACGGAGGCCGCTTCGGCTACGGCTGGCTGCTGCTGCTCGGGCTGCGCCGCAAGAACATGGACCTGATGACCATCAACGGCGAGGCGCGGGTCAAGGCTCGCTTCGGCGAGGGATGGCTGGTGGGCGTGTTCGCGTTTGGCAATGTCCTGTGGGTCAACCCGGACCAGACCTGGGAGATCCGCACCCTCGATGGTGAACGCTTCCCGCTGGGAGACTGCGCCGAGTCCGCCATTCGAGCCCTCGCCGAGAACCCCGAGCTGAGGGACCGCGGCGCCCCGCGGGAGCTCGTCGAGCGCTGTCGCACCGCGGTGGGCGAGCTGTTGCCGGGTTGGGTCTACCGCTTCCTGGGCGAACCCGGTGGCCCTTCGGATCCCGCCGATCAGCCGGTGGACATCGTCCCCTTCCTCGAGAGCCTCGGCTAGCTTCCCGCCGGTTCCTGCGACAGTTTCGTGGCGGGGTGAGCTGGAGTGCTGACGGGTGGGGGAGTGGGTGCTAGAGAGCGGACTCCCCGAAACGAGGACCCGCATGTCCGCCTGGAACCGCTTCGCCAGTCAGCTCCTCTGTCCCTCCGACACCGGCCTGCAGCTCGATCTGTCCGATCTGGTCGTCCCAGAGCTCGAGCCACATCGGCTCCGGGCGGCTCTCGACGCCATGGCCCAGCTCGAGGCCGGCGCCGTGGCCAATCCCGACGAGGGCCGCCAGGTGGGGCACTACTGGCTACGCGCGCCAGAGCTCGCGCCTTCGGAGGCGCAGCGAGAGGCCATCCGCGGGGCCATCGAGGCCTGCGAGGAGGTAGCGGCCACACTGCGGGAGCGCTTCCAGCCCCGCTACGTCCTCCACCTGGGCATCGGCGGATCGGCCCTCGGCCCTGAGCTGTTGGCCGAGGCGCTGGCGCCTGCCGAGGCTGGCGATCGCGTGGCTCTGCGGGACTACCACGTCCTCGACAACACCGACCCGGATGGGCTGGAGGCCCACCTCCGCGCTGTCGAGCCGTCTCGCTGCGTGGTGCTGGTGGTCAGCAAGTCCGGCGGCACGGTCGAGACCCGCAACGCCATGCTGCGGGTGCGGCGAGCGTTCTCCGAGGCCGGAGTGGCCTTCGCGCCTCGCGCAGTGGCCGTCACGGGCCGCGGCTCGCGTCTGTCCAAGCTGGCCGATGACGAAGGATGGGCCGCTCAGCTCCCGCTGTGGGACTGGGTCGGCGGTCGCACGTCGGTGATGGGCCCGGTGGGCCTGCTGCCTTCGGCGCTACTGGGCATCGACGGCCGCGAGCTGTTGGCGGGTGCCGCCGCCATGGACCGCGCCGGCCGTGGGCCTCTGGACCGCAACCCCGCTGCGCTGTTGGCGGCTGGCTGGGTGGGGGCTCAGCAAGCCCAGGAGCGCGCGATGGTGGTGCTTCCCTATGCCGACCGCCTGCGCAGCCTCGTTCGCTACCTGCAGCAGCTGGTGATGGAGTCTCTGGGCAAGCGCCTGGATCGTCAGGGGCGAGAGGTGCGTCAGGGCCTGGTGGTCTACGGCAACAAGGGCTCCACGGACC
>CAZHIK010000666.1:0-5532 GCA_964532635.1 uncultured Enterobacterales bacterium | reverse complement strand
GGGTGCAGGCCTCGGGCTCGGTGAAGTCCAGCGCGCAGCTCGAGATGTCGGAAGAGACCACCAGGATGTGCTGGTGGGCGCCGGTGGCCAACAGGTGGGAGGCCATGTCCAGGCCTACCAGGAACGACAGACAGGTGGCGTGGACGCTGAAGCCGGGGATGCCGGACTCACCGAGCTCGAGCTCGCGCTGGATCAGGGCGGCCCCGTCGGGGATGGCCTGTTCCTGGGTGCCCGAGGCGTTGAGGATGAGGTCGAGGTCGCCCGGCTCGAGGCCCGCCATCTCGAGGGCTTCGCGTGCGGCGATGGCTCCCATCTGGCTGGCGGTCTCGCTGGTGACCCAGCGGCGCTCCTCGACGCCCTGGTTGCGGAGGATCCAGTCCGCGTCTATCCCGATGCGCTCCGCGATCTCCTGCGCGGTCACCACCCGGTCCGGGACATAGCGGCCGACGCCGAGGATGCGCAGCGGTCGTGGCTTGGGCTCGTGCATGAGCATGGTCATCTCGTGAAGCTGCCTGCGAGGCAGGGGTAACGCCGGTCTCAGACGTGATGCCCTGCTCTTCGGTCAACGTCCAGTCAGATCTTGTCGGCCTGTGTGACCGCGGTGGCGCGGATCATGGCTTCCTTCGACCAGTCGCATGGAGCAAGCTGGGATCAGGCAGGGGCGCGGCTCCGAGCACTGCGGATGATCCAGGCCAGCGCGGCGCAGGCCAGCAGCAGCAGCCCCAGCCCCCTCGGCAGCCGCCCGAGCACCAGATCCCCGATGCCGAACAGGGCGCTGTAGACCACGACCAGGCCGGCGAAGACCCGCGCCAGGGCGGGGGCGATGGGATCACCGGGCTCGCTGCGCCAGGCGGCCCAGCCGGGCCCGCCGGGGCGGACGCGAGCGGCGAAGCTGCGAAGCACCTCGGGGTCGTTTCGGGGACCCAGCAGGGCAACGGGCACCCAGCTGCCGAGGCTACCCCCAGCGATGATGAGGATCTGGGCCCAGCCGGGGATCTCGTAGAGGAACAGTGGATTGGGGCCGCCGAAGAGGGTGGGGGTGGCGAACAGCAACAGGCCCAGGGCCAGGACCGTGGTGACCCCCAGGGCAGCGAACTCTGCCTGGGGGGTGACCCGGGACCAGTACCAGCGCGCCGCGGTGACCGATCCGAGCCCCGCACCCAGGTTGATGATGAACACCCAGACCGAGGCGATGTTCTGGACGAACATCGCCGTGATGCCGGCGAGCAGCGCCATCAGCAGGATCGCCAGGCGGCTGACCGCCACCGCCTCGCGCTCGCTGGCGTCGGGCCGCAGGAAGCGCTTGTAGACGTCCTGCACCAGGTAGCTGGCGCCCCAGTTGGTGTGGGTGTCGATGGTGGACATGAACGCCGCCAGCAGGCTGGCGATGACCACCCCGAGCAAGCCCGGGGGAAGCCAGCGCCCCATGGCCATGGGGTAGCCCATCTCCGGGTCCTCCAGGCCGGGGAAGACCACCAGGGCGGCCAGCCCAACGATGAACCAGGGCCAGGGCCGCAGGGCGTTGTGTGCCACCGCGAACCACAGGCTCGCCGCCTGGGCGTGGCCTTCGTCCTTGCAGGCCGCGAGGCGCTGCACGACGTAGCCGTTGCCCTCGGCCTGGCGCCACCAGCCGCAGATCATCAGGGCCATGAAGAACAGGATCGGCATCTGGGGATGCTCCCACCCTGGCACGAAGGCCAGCACGTCCTGCAGGCTTCGATCGCTGCCCTCGAGGGCCCCCTGAAGCGCGCCGATCATGCCGGTGCCTTCGGCGCCGTCCGCGCCCGCCGCGCCCATGCCGCCGAAGGCGTCCAGGGCCAGCCACGCCAGCGCCACGGCACCGGCCATGCCCAGTACGAACTGGATGAGGTCGGTGGCCACCACCGAGCGGAAGCCACCCAGGATGGTGTAGACCACGGCGACCACCACGCAGACCGCGATCACTGCCGCGGCGGGCCAGTCGAAGAAGGCTCGGGAGATCTTGACCATGGCCGCGATCACCCAGGCCATGGTGATGCAGTTGATGAACAGCCCGAAGTAGACGGCCTTGAAGCCCCGCAGCGCTGCCGCCCAGGGCCCGCTGTAGCGCAGCTCGGTGATCTCGGCGTCGGTGATCACCCCCGACCGGCGCCACATGCGCGCGAACAGGAAGGTGGCCACCACGTGGGCGATGGCCCATGACCACCAGATCCAGTTGCCCGCGATGCCGCCGCTGGCCACGATGCCTGTGACCGCCAGCGGGGTATCGGCCGCGAAGGTGGTGGCCACGATGGAAGTGCCCGCGATCCACCACGGCAGGTCCCGCCCACCTACGAAGAAGCTGTCCACCGACTTCGAGGCCTTGCGGCTGAACATGGAGCCCAAGGCCACGGCGATGAGGGCGTACAGGCCGATGATGGCCCAGTCGATGGCGTGGATGGTGGCGTGCATCGAAGGCCTCTATCGCGGCTCAGCACTCCTGGTCCGGATACAGCTCGCAGGCCTGCTTCCCGAACCTCCATGCACTCCCTCCCCGCAGAATTGCTCGCCCTGGTCATGCTGGTGCCCCTGATCGGCATCGTGCACGAGCTGGGGCACGCCGCATCCGCGCCTTTGGCGGGGTATCGGGTGACCAGCTTGGGCCTGGGGCTGGGCAAGCCGCTGCTGCGGCGGGTCAACCTGCGGGGGCAGGTGCTCTGGTTGGGACGCTGGCCCCTGGCGGGCGGTGCCTGTGTCGCCGTGCCCGGTGGCTTCTCTGCGAGGCCGACCGTCTACCACCTGGGTGGGATTGCCATGCAGGCCTTGCTGGCCCTGGCTCTGTACTGGCTGGCGGATCTGCACTGGGTGCTGGAGCGAGCCGCGGTCTTCAACCTGCTGGTGCTGGCCTGGAACCTGCTCCCCTGGCGTTGGCGAGGCGTCGCCTCCGATGGCTGGTACCTCTTCGCTCGGCTCGCGCCCGGGCGCAGCCTGGCGCCGGTCATGGGGCGGCGACCCGTACTGGAGCGCCTGGCCCGCTTCGAGGAGCGCGTGGGCTCCCCCTTCGGGAGCTGGTACGCGCGCCTGGGTCTGGCCTGGCTGGACGTGCTGGTGGGGCGGCCGGAGCGGGCCGATGAGCTGATGTCCTTGCCCGAGCCCTTGGGCTTGGCACCCCAGGAGCGCGGGATCCGCGCCCTGCAGGGCTACGTGCAGGTGGCCTGGCACCGCGCCTCCGGCCGCTGCGAGCGAGCCCTCGAGCTGGCCCGGAGCTGGCGGGCTCGGCTCGGCTCGGTGGTGCCGGATTCCGCCGAGGACCTGTGCACCATCGCTGTGGCCCAGGCTCTGGTGGCCTGCGGGCATCCCGCAGAGGCCCGCCGGGTGTTGGCCTCCCTTGCAGGCGTGAGCGGCCCCATCGGCCGTGAGGCCACCGCCATCCTGCTGGCTGCCAGCTTGCTCGAGGACGATCCGGTGGCCTTGCGACAGGCCGCCTGGCGGTTGGTGGAGCGCCTGCCAGGACCCTTCCTCGATCCCGTGCAGGTGGTCGGTGCCCTGGCCAGCGCCGCGGAGCGCTTGCCCCATGACGACGCACTGCGGGCTCGCCTCGAGCGCGAGAGAGCGCGGGCTGGTGCCCGCCTGCTGGCCTGGGCGGAGCCCGCCGACCGTGACTCCCTGGGAGCACTGCTACGCCCTAGCGGCGCTCCTCGAGCGTGATCCCCTGCTCGCGGATGCAGGCCGCCAGGGCCTGGGCGGCTACCGCGTGGCCCGTCCGCGACCAGTGACCGTCGAAGTAGAGGTAGGGGGCCTCGCCGCGCTGCTGGGACGCTCGCAGGGCGGGGGTCAGGTCGCAGGAGGGGATGCCGTCCTCTGCCAGCGTGCGCAGGAGCATGGCCTGGGGGGTGTCGGGAGCTGGCTCGTGGTCGTCGAGCTCGAAGTAGTGCAGGGTGTCGTCGAGGCGCTCGAGGTCCACGGCCTGGATGGGCGGGGCGAGGGCCACCAGCAGGGGTTGGCCTCGGGCCTTGGTCCGGTCCCTGAGCTCACACAGCGCCGCGCGGGTGGGCCCCATCAAGCTCGCCAGCGCTGGCTCGCCCTCCACGGTGAGGATGCGGATCTGCTGTGTCAGGTAGTCATCGACTTCACCGCCGGGCTCTCCTCCGAACGTGCGCCAGGACAGTACACGCAGCTGGGCCCAGAGCAGGGAGCGCTGCCGTAGCCAGGCCAGCCCGGAGCCGGGCACCTGCGCGGAGATGGGTTGGGGTTCGAGCGGAGGAACGGGCTCTGGTAGGTGCTGGATGTGATCGCGTGCGTTGTCGGTGATGTCGTTGCCCGTGAAGAGCAGCAGGATCACGCCGTGGACGTCCAGCTGGTGGTCGATGAGCCGGTAGCGGGACACCTCGGCCGGAGTCCCCAGCCCCGAGATTCCCGAGTTCAGTACGGGCTGGCCCAGGGCATCGGCGAGCTGTGCCGAGATGGTGCGCTCCTCGCGGACCTGCAGCCCGGCCAGGAAGGAGTCTCCCAGCATCAACCAGCGTGGCTCCGTCGCCGGACGCGGTGGCTCCGGGCCGCGCATACCCAGGCTGTCGAAGCGGAGGGGAACGCTCCCGCTCGGGAACACCACCTCTCCCTCGAAGCCCGGTGTGGGGACGACACCGTAGTGGAGGTCGTGGGCGTACAGCCCCGGTACATCGGCGGTGTGTATGCCCAGCTTCAGCTCCCCCTCGACGGGCAGCGGCAGGACTCGGGCCAGGCCCTCGCCCAGGGCGAGGGCCACGATCAGGCCCCCCAGTGTCAGGGCCAGGCGGAGCAGCAGCGCTCGGATCCGAAGGGTCATGGTCTCCGTCGAACATATCCGCCGCGTGGTCCCAGTTGTTGGAATCCCCGATACCGACAGCGGGCTATGATCCATCCCCCCCCGCGATCCCCCCGCCGCCGGAGCCTGCGTGAACGCCATCTTCTTCGCCATCGTGCTCATCGCCTACATCGCAGGCGCCATCAACGGCACCATGGGGGAGGTGACCGCTGCGGCGGTGGACTCCGCCGGTTCCGCAGTGGCCCTGGCCATCGGCTTGATCGGCATCATGGCGCTCTTCCTGGGCCTGATGCAGGTGATGCAGGAAGCCGGCGCGCTGCGCGTCATCGCTCGCGTCATCCGCCCGGTCATGGTGCGCTTGTTCCCCAACGTGCCCGCCGATCACCCGGCCATGGGTGCGATGATCATGAACCTGGCGGCCAACGCGCTGGGGCTGGCCAACGCGGCCACCCCCTGCGGCATCAAGGCCATGCAGGAGCTGGACAAGCGCAACGGCGAGAAGGGCACCGCCACCAACGCCATGGCGCTGTTTCTGGCCATCAACACCTCGGCGGTCACCCTGCTCCCCACCGGGGTCATCGGGCTGCGGGCCTCGATGGACTCCACCGACCCCGCCGGCATCCTGCCCTCCACCCTCTTCGCGTCGGCCTGTGCCACTGTGGTCGGCATCACCGTCTGCAAGCTGCTCGAGAAGGTGCCCTACTTCTCCCGCACGGCACCTCCGCTGAACGTCGAGGGCATGGCCCTGACGCAGAAAGGCGACGGCGACC
>CAZHIK010000665.1:0-5546 GCA_964532635.1 uncultured Enterobacterales bacterium | reverse complement strand
TGTGTGAGCAGCTCGCGGCCGAGGGCGTCCCGCGGACCCTTGGAAACCACCAAGCCCACCGACAGCGCCCGGTACAGCGCGTCGGAGCGGCCCTCGGGGATGCGCCCGAAGATGCGGCAGCAGGTGAAGCCCGGCTTGTAGCCAGGCAGGCCGTTGTAGACCGGAGCGGACCAGAAGAACTGGTCGTGCTCGGGGCCTTCGTAGGCCACCCGCCAGAAGCCGGGGCGCCCCTCGCCGTAGTCCCGCAGCCAGCTGTTCAGCTCGCCGTAGCTGTGCCACAGGCCGCCTTCGCCCGCCGTGGGCAGGTCGAGGCTGCGCAGGTGTGAGCCGAGGGCCGGCGCGTGCCACAGGTACAGGCCGCCGGCGACCGCCAACGTCAGGAACACCACGCCTGCGCGGGCCCAGAGCACCCGCGGCGCGGGCAGCCGTGCAGCCCCGCTCCAGGCCAGCTCCAGCAGGCTCTGCACGGGGTAGCCGGCCAGCAGGAACAGGCAGGCCTTGGCGGGCACGCAGAAGCGCCGGTACTGGAAGCGGGCCAGGGCCTCGCTGCCGGTGGCCTCGGCCAGGTTCTGGTTGATCTCCGATGCAGCAGCCGTCATCAGCAGCGCGAAGAGCAGCAGCAGCAGCACGCCTCCGGGGCGCCGGCGCACAAGGACCAGCAGGCCTCCCAGCAAGTCCAGGTAGATCACCCAGCCCGGGGTGCCGGGGAACAGGCTGCCATCGGCCAGGCCGCCGACGATCTCGGCTGCCGGCAGCCAGGGGTAGCCGATGGACTCGGTCCAGCCCGTGCGGGCCGCCAGGGGCACCCACCAGAAGGCCGCCAGGCCCGCACCCAGCGCGAAGGCCAGCGCTGGCATCCACAGCGCGCTCCAGCCCGGCCGACGGCGCGTGATCCAGCGTGCCAGCCAGGGCAGGGGCAGGCACATGCCCATCATCACCAGGTCCATTGGGTGGGCCAATACACCGCAGCCCAGCAGCAGACCCGCGACAGCGACGTGCCTGCGCTTGGTGCTGGCGATGGCGCGCTGGACCCAGGCCAGGCCCAGGAAGAAGAACGCCAGGCCCAGGGCCTGGGGCCAGACCCCGGCCCGGACCGTGTAGAGCCATCCGCCCTGCTCGTACTCGCCTCTGTCCAACAGGAACAGCGCGGCACCCAGCATGCCCGCGATCCAGCCCAGCTCCCGTGCGCCGTAGCGGTAGAGCGCGAGCCCCGCGTAGGCGAAGAAGGCCACGAAGGCCAAGGCGTAGCCGTCAGCCCAGTCCAGCAGACCCAGGGTGAGCACCCGCCAGGCGGCCACCCACAGATCGGTGCCGGGGTGGTACAGCTCGCCGGCGGGGTAGCCGAAGAACCACCACTCGCTCCAGCCCCCTACCCGCCAGGGCAGCCGGTGGGTCCAAAGGTCCCAGGCCTGGAACAGGTGGGCCATGTGGTCGGAGCTGATGGGCACCCCCCCCCGCAGCACCGGGCGCATCAGCCATAGCGCCAAGGCCAGCCCCGGCAGCGCTCCCCGCCAAGGGACCGTGGCCCGGAGCCGGTCGCCGCTCCGGAGGGACTCGGGGGAGGAGGGTGTCATCGGGGGGGCATCATCGCAGCTTCGGCGCCGCACCGGTGCCCGCAGCACCACCGTCGAGCTCCTCGAGGAGGCGCTCGGCGTCGTTGTAGCCGGGCTCGCCCTGCGTGCGCTGCAGCTCCAGGGAGCGCTCGAGGAGGGGGCGGGCGAGGTCGGGTCGGCCCTGCTCGATGCGGATTCGTGCCAGCGCGTTGAGCTTCTGGAAGCCCTCGTCGGGCTCGATCTCCATCGCCTCGGTCAGGTAGCGCTCGGCGTCGTCCAGTCGCGACTGGCTCATGTAGAGCAAGCCCAGGTTCTGGTAGATGCACGCGTGCCGCTGCAGGCGGTCGGCCCGCCCATCGGCGCCAGCGTCCTCGTGGGCGCTGGTCCAGCCCCAGCAGGTGGCGTCGCCCTCGGAGTCGATGGCGCAGCTGTGGTAGAAGCCGGCGTCCAGCGCCGCGAAGCGGCCGGCGGGGGCGTGGGTCTGCTCGATGACGTCGTGGCCCCAGCACGCGATGGTCTCGTCCTGTCGCAGGGCGCAGCTGTGCTGGTAGCCAGCGCTGATCAGGCTGTGGATACCCTCCGGTGCCACGACGCGGCTGTCGGATGCCATGCCCCAGCAGGCGATCCGACCTTCGGGGTCCAGGGTGCAGCTGTGCTGCCCGCCACTGATCGCCTGCTGCTGGGGGGCGGCCGGAGCGCGCTGGCGGCCATCGGTGTTCTTGCCCCAGCAGCGGACCTCTCCCTCGGTCGTGATCGCGCAGCTGCGGCCGTAGCCGGCGCTCACCGAGGCGAAGCTTCCTGTGGGAGGGGTGGCCTGGCCATCGTGGTCGGCCCCCCAGCAGGCGATGGTGTCGTCCGGGCGCAGGGCGCAGCTGTGGCCCCAGCCTGCGCTGATGGCCTGGTAGTGGCCCTGTGGGGGGCTGGCTTCACCCTGGGCGTTCCGGCCCCAGCAGGCGATGCTGCCATCGCGGCTCAGTCCGCAGCTGTGCTCCCCCCCCGCGGCGATAGCCGTGAACGGGCCGGGAGCCGCCTGCAGCTGCCCGTGGCTGTCCGAGCCCCAGCAGGGGGTGGTGCCGTCGGGGCGCAGCCCGCAGCTGTGGAGCCCTCCGGCGCTCAGCTGGGCCCAGGGACCCGCGTGGCTGCTGGTGGAAGCCGGCGGAGGCGACTTGGGGAGCTGGGTCCCGTGCCCGGGGGCCGGGGCCGGGCCTGGAGCCGGGGTTGGCACCGCTGCGGGAAGCACCGGAGCGGGCTCCTGGCTCGAGCAGCCCCACGTGGGACCCAGGGCGCACAGCAACAGGGGCAACCAGCGTGGGCGTCGGACCATCGAGCTCTCTTGGGCTTGCGTGCGTCGGGTGCTGCAGCCACCATGCTATCCTCTCGCCCCCGGAGCGCGAAGCTCGACCGCCATGATGCCGATCCCGCCCCCTCTCTCGTCCAGGCCCGGTCTCCTCGTCGGGATCGCGTTGCTCGCAGCCGGCTGCAGCACCGCCTCGTCGCCCAGCGTGGTGGAGGGTCCCGTGGGGATCGAGCTGGTGAGGGTGGAGCCCGCCAGCTACCGGATGGTGGTCTACGGAGACCGGGAGCCCCACGCGGACGCCCCCCGACACCAGGTGACCATCACACGACCCTTCTTCATCGGTCGCACCGAGGTCACCAAGGACCAGTGGCGTGAGGTGATGGGCCAGGATCCCAGCACCCATCGCGACTGCGGTGGAGACTGTCCCGTGGAGCACGTCAGCTGGTACGACGCGCTGGAGTTCTGCAACCGGCTGTCGGAGCGGGAGGGGCTGGCCCCGGTCTACGAGATCGAGGGTGACGAGGTGAGCTGGGATCAGGACGCGCCGGGCTACCGCCTGCCCACCGACGGGGAGTGGGAGCTGGCAGCCCTGGGGGGCACCACCACCCGCTGGCACACGGGCGACCACCCCGAGGATGGGCTGCGGGCTGGCTGGTTCCAAGAGAACGCAGAGCGCAGCATCCACCCGGCGGGACGCAAGGAGCCCAACGCCCTGGGCTTGGTGGACATGCACGGCAACGTCTGGGAGTGGGTGTGGGATCGCTGGGCTCCCTACCCGGATCACCCCGTCACCGACCCCACGGGGCCGGTCCAGGGAGAAGAGCGCGTCCACCGCGGCGGGAGCGTGGCCTACTCGGTGGTGCGCTGCCGCGCCTCCCACCATCTCACTGCCCCGTCCCGCAGTCGGATCGGGGATCTCGGCCTCAGGGTGGCGCGCAACGGCAACTGAGGCGCCGTGATCCTGGTCAGCCCCTCTCGCGACGGTGCTGCGAAGAACTCCAAGGCGCTACCCTTTGCTGCCCATGCCGTGAGGCATCTCGATGACCACGGCGCGCCCGACCACGCAGACCACGTCGCCGGCCAGCAGCTTGGACTCCACCACCACCTTGCGGCCCTTGACCTCGGTGATGGTGCCGCGGATCTCCAGCTCGGGCCCCAGGGGCGTTGGGGCCGTGTAGCGCACCTTGAGGGAGCCGGTGACGCAGCGGGGGGCGCCGTCCTGCTCCATGTCGACCCCTCGCGCACGCGCCAGGGCGGCGGCCCCCGAGCCGGTGCTGTGGCAGTCGATCAGGCTCGCCAGCAGTCCACCGTAGACGAAGCCGGGCACGGCGGTGTGCTCGGGTAGCGGAGTGAAGCGGGTGACCGTGTGCTCACCTTCCCAGTGGGTCTTGATCTGGTGGCCGTGCTGGTTGAGGAAGCCGCAGCCGTAGCAGTGGGCGACGTCGTCGGGGTAGCAGTCCTGGAATGCCTTGGGCGCCATGGCGATCTCCCGCACTTTCGGGGACGCGGACCATAACCCGGGTGTGCGCCTCACCCCTCGGTGGTGTTACCTGCGCCCGGTTCGCGCAACGAGGCGTTTCATGAGCATCCACATCTCCGCGGCACCGGGCGAGATCGCCCCCTTCGTGCTGCTCCCCGGCGACCCCCTCCGTGCCCGCCACGTGGCCGAGACCTACTTCGAGGCCACTGCCTGCACCAACCAGGTGCGGGGCATGCTGGGCTTCACCGGCAGCTACGGTGGCAAGCCTGTCACGATCCAGGGCTCGGGCATGGGGGTCCCTTCCATCGCCATCTACGCCACCGAGCTGGTGCGCGAGTACGGCGTCAAGACCCTGATCCGCGTGGGCACCTGTGGCGCCTTCCAGCCCGACATGAAGCTCGGGGATGTGATCCTGGCCCAGACAGCCTGCACCGACTCCAACATCAACCAGATCCGCTTCGGTGGGCGTGACTTCGCGCCCTGCGCCGACTTCGGCCTGCTGCAGGGGGCCTGGCAAGAGACGCAGCGTCGCGGGATGAACGTGCAGGTCGGATCGGTCTTCACCTCTGACAGCTTCTACCAGGACGGCGACGATCCCTGGGGTATCTGGAGGCGTCACGGCGTGCTGGCCATCGAGATGGAGTCGGCGGCCCTGTACACCATCGCCGCGGCCCACGGCGCCCGCGCCCTGAGCATCCTGACCGTGAGCGATCAGCTCTGCACTGGGGAGCGCTCGAGCAGCGAAGAGCGCCAGACCCAGTTCATGAGCATGGTGGAGCTGGCGCTGTCGCTTCTGTGAACTCCGCCTAGTCGTCCCAGTCGCCCTCGGGGCCCTTGTCGCTGTCGATCAGGGCGGCGCGCAGCCACCCACCATCCGGCGGCACCAACCCGGCCACGGGATCCTGGATGATGATGGCGAACGAGAAGTCCTGGAAGCAAGCGGGCTGATCCCACACCGGGCAGACGTCCTGATCGGGCACCTCGCTCCAGTCTTCCTGCGGCTCGCTGCACGCGGAGCCCTGAGCCAGCAGGTCGGGATCGTTGCCCCACCAGCTGTTGCCCTGCACCGTGGCCAGGGCGTCGTCCAGGAACAGCCCGGCGCCCGCGTTGTCGTGGATGTCGTTGCCCTCGAGCAGCACGCCGTGGTCGCCGGACCAGGCCGCGGTGCCCACGGCGTAGATCCCGTCGCCACAGCGGGTCGTGGCGCCGTGGTCCT
>CAZHIK010000664.1:0-5550 GCA_964532635.1 uncultured Enterobacterales bacterium | reverse complement strand
GTAGCTCACGAAGCCGGTCAGAATCCCTGTGGCCGACTACTAGGGCGCTCCCAGCTCCAGCTCCACCTGCACTGCGTGGTGGTCCGAGCAGTGCAGCTCGGCGTCGCACATACAGTCCACGGTGGTGGCGCTGTGGGCGGGTAGCTCGGAGGTGGTGTAGACGTAGTCGATGCGCAGGGGCAGCCAGCCACCCACCGAGCGGGTGGTGCCGGAGCCATGGCCGGCCGCCTGCCAAGCGTCGTCGAGCTGGCGCCGCAGGGCGGTGTGGATGACGCTGTCGGGGGTGCTGTTGAAGTCCCCGGCGATCACCGTGGGGTCCTGGAAGCCCGCCACCAGCTGGCGCACCTCCGCCACCTGCTCGGCCTGGGTGGCGACGGCTTCTTCCATCTGGGTGAGCACAGCGGCGATGGGGCCCAGCTCGCCGCGGGCCAGCGACAGCAGCGCCCGCTCCACCTCGCGCATGGTGACGCCGTAGGGCAGCACGTGCAGCGCGAGCACGTTGAAGGTGTGCTCGCCGTTGGACAGCTCGGTGAAGACGTAGCGCCAGCCCGGCGGGAGGGGCAGGTCTCGGCTGCGGGTGATGCGCCAGGGGCCGGCGCTGGACACGCAGACGACCAGCCCGCCGGTGCCCTTGCCGCCGCGGCCGTAGTAGTCGATCTGCTCACAGTCGAGTGCCAGCTCGCTGGCCAGACCCTCGAGCCTGCGCCCGCTGATCTCGAGGAGCACCAGCACCTCTGGTTCGGCCTGCTGGATGGTCCCCAGCACTCCGAGCCAGGCGTCCGTGGGCTCGCAGCGAGGCTCGTCCGGATCCGCGAAGGCTCCCAGGCGCCCGACGTTCCAGGCCAGCACCTTCAGCGGGGGACCCGCGGGCTCACCGATGCGGGGGAGGTGACAGACCGGGGCGCAGGCGCTGCCCCGCACGCCGCCCTCGCGCCCCAGGTGCAGCAGGGCCAGCAGCCAGGCCCAGCGGGAGCGCCGCAGTCGCAGCAGCGTGAGCAGCACCAGCACTGTGGCTGCGCCGTGCAGCCAGGGCAGCAGCAGCACCGCGATCACCAGGGGGGCGGCAGGGGTGCTGTCGGTCCGGCCGACGATGGTGACCGCCCACAGTAGCGCCAGCCCCGCGAGCAGCATCGCCCCGGCGATGCGTCCCAGGCAGGAGCGACGGGGGCGTGGCTGCTCGATCTCCGGCGGCGCCTCTGGCTCGTGAGGCTCCGGGGTGGTGGGTGTGGGGTCTGACGGCAGCTCGCTCATAGGCCTCGTCGCCGGGGCGGACCGATGGGGCCCCCACGGGACAAAGCGTCATATTCCCTTGTGCGCGGGCTGCCATGTCGTGGGTGGCCAAGGCCGGTGATAGGATATGCGGCGCTCCGTGAGGCTTCCGACACGGCCAGAGCCGGGATGGGGAGCCGGAGGACCCATGCGACCCCACCTGCTGATCCTGCTTCTCCTCGCCGCTTGTGGCGGCAAGGACGACACCGGCGACATCATCGATCAGGACGGCGACGGCTTCGGAGCCAACGCCGACTGCGACGACGGCAACGCGGGCGTGCGGCCCGACGGGGTCGAGCAGCCCTACGATGGGCTGGACAACGACTGCGATCCCTCCACCCCAGACGACGATCTGGACGGCGACGGCTACATCTTCGAGCAGGACTGCGACGACGACGATCCGGCCTCCTACCCGGGGGGTGACGAGTACTGCGACGGCGCCGACAACGACTGTGACGGCGACGTCGACGAGAACGCCCTCGACACCCTCGCCTGGTACGCCGACTACGACAGCGACGGCTACGGCGATCCCGAAAACCAGACCCTCGCCTGCGAGGCCCCGCCGGCCTACGTCGCCGACGACAGCGACTGCAACGACGACGACCCCGAGATCCACCCGGGGGCCGACGAGCCGTGGGACGGCGTGGACAACGACTGCGACGGCGACATCGACGAAGAGGGCGGGGCGCCCCAGTTCGACTGGTACCACGACGGCGACGGCGACGGCTTCGGCGATCCCTACGACGCGGTGAAGGACAAGGAGCAGCCCTACGGCTACGTGCCCAACGACGAAGACTGCGACGACACCGACGACCTGATCTACCCCGACGCCGACGAGCGCTGTAACGGCCTGGACGATGACTGCGACGTGCAGGTGGACGAGGACGGCGCGTGCCTCGGGCTCGACATCGCCCAACACTACGACGACTGGTGGACCGGCGACTCCTCGAGCGACGCGGCCGGCTACTCCCTCGCCGGCGGCGTGGACCTGACCGACGACGGCACCCACGACTTCGTCATCGGGGCGCCGGGCACCTCCGGCGGTGGCTCCTTCTACTTCATGCCTGGCGAGTACCTGGGCTACGCCACCGGCATCGCGCTCGATCTCGCGTCTTCTTCAGGGGAGATCACCTGGGCCAAGACCATGTCTGGCGCCGAGCTGGGCAACGACGTGGCCTTGTTCCGTGACATCGACGGCGACGGCTCCGCCGACTTCGGCGCGGGTGCGCCGGGTGCCGACGGCTCCGGCTTGGTGGTCATCTGGATGTCCAGCGTCGAGGACTACAGCTACATCTCCCTCACGGGCGGCCTGTCCGAGATGGGAGGCGTGGCGCCGGCCGGCGACGTGGACAACGACGGCCTGAGCGACGTGCTCGTCGGCGCCCCAGGCGCCGAGTTCGAGAACGGCGACGAGGGGATGGCGGAGATCTTCCTCGGTGACACCAGCGAGCAGCTGGCCGAGGGCATCTACTTCTACGGCCACAGCGCCAACGACGAGCTGGGCTCGGAGGTGGGCTCGGCGGGCGACGTCGACGGCGACGGCCTGGACGACTCACTGCTGGCGGGTCGAGGCTACCCCGGCGGTGACCGCACGGGCGGCATCTGGATGATCCTGGGGCGGCCCGTCTGGCTCGGTGTCCAGGCCGATCTGTACGATGCCGACCACTTCTTCATGGGAGTGTCGGAGGGCGACCACGCCGGCCACGCGCTGGAGGGCGGGCAGGACTTCGACTCCGACGGCTACGAGGACTTCGTCA
The DNA here is from genome assembly GCA_964532635.1 of uncultured Enterobacterales bacterium. Classification (GTDB taxonomy): domain Bacteria; phylum Myxococcota_A; class UBA796; order UBA796; family JAFGLY01; genus CALDOK01. Next base: position 2,524 of record CAZHIK010000664.1, on the reverse strand, counting down.
TCACCGCCCCCTACGCCGATGCCACCGGCAGCGGCACCGGCGAGGTGTACCTGTGGCGCGGTGGTGCCCTGTGGGCCAGCTCGGGCGCCTCCTGGTCCATGGCCTCGGCCCCCACCACCTTCGTGGGCGAGGACGCCGACGATCGTGCCGGCTACGCGGTGGAGCTGATGCCCGACTTCGACGGAGATGGCGCCGTGGACCTTGCCGTGGGTGCGCCCTACGTCTCCACCCTGGGCTCACTGCGCGGCAAGGTCTACATGCTCAGCGGCGGCATCGGCATGTGGGTCGGCAGCTGCGATCTCGCGGATGCCTCGGTCACCTGGCTGGGCGAGGACCCCGGCGATCACCTGGGCTGGTCGCTGGCCGGCGGTGACGCCGACGCCGACGGGCTGTCGGATCTGCTCATGGGCGCCGAAGGCGCTGACGACAACGGCAGCGACTCCGGCAGCATATACCTGGTGTTGGGCTGGTAGCTCGACCCTTCAGGCCCCCAGCAGCTCCTTGGCCCGGTCCTTCTGTGCCGGGAACAGATCCGCGGGCACTGCGGGCTTGCCCAGGGTCGAGAAGACCATGTGGCGAGCGCAGGACGACCAGTCCGCGCGGCAGTACTTCTTCATCATGTGTTCAGCCATGGAGGGCATGTTCTTCATCTTGTCGTTGAAGAAGGGACAGCCGGCGAGGCACTCGCAGTTCATGGGCAACTCATGGATAGCGCGGACGCTATGTAGGGGTGGGCGCCCTATCGGATCCGGGGGGTGCTCGCTTCGGTTGGACCCGGTCCTGCCAGAAGCAGAGCGTGCGTTCTGGATCGGTCCGTGAAAAAATGTGCCCCGAAACTCGCGCACCCACCGTTACCTCGGCGAACATCAAACGAGGACGACCCCCCATGCGTACCTTTCAGCTGCTGACCCTCTCCCTCTCCCTCTTCGCCTTGTCGGGCTGCGAGCTCGTCATCGGCGGCGTCGATACGGCCGACGACGACACCGAGCTGGTAGACGACACCGACGAGGAGGACGAGGAAGAAGACGACGAGGAAGAAGAGGACGAGGAAGAAGAGGACGAGGAAGAAGAGGACGAGGAAGAGGAGCACGAGGACGAGGAGTGGGATGCGTGGGAGGAGGAGTGCGAGGCCCTGCTCGAGGAGGCCGAGATCTGCTTCGACGAAGCTGAGTACGACCCCGACATGATCGAGATGTGCGAGGAGCTCGAGCAGCAGGCCGAGATCTGCTTCGACGAGCTGCACGAGGCCGCCATGGAGGCCTGGTACGAGGAGTGCGAGGCCATGGCCGAGGAGGCCGAGAACTGCTGGGAGGAGGCCGACGACGATCCCGAGATCGAGGAGTTCTGTATGGAGCTCGAGCTCGAGGCCGACATGTGCTTCGAGGAGCTCGAGCAGGCCCAGGACGAAGAGCAGGAGATCGACGAGTGGATGGAGGAGTGCGAGGAGCTCGAGCACGAGGCCGAGATGTGCTACGAGGAGGCCGAGTACGACCCCGGCCTGATCGAGCTGTGCGAGGAGCTGTGGGACGAGGCCATGATGTGCTGGGACGAGCTCGACGACTACGAGGGCGAGCGCTGGTATGAGGAGTGCGAGGAGCTCGAGATCGAGGCGGATATGTGCTTCGAGGAGGCCGATGACGATCCGGAGATTCTCGAGGAATGCGAGGAGCTGTACAGCGAAGCCATGGAGTGCTGGGACGAGCTCGACGACTACGAGGGCGAGCGCTGGTATGAGGAGTGCGAGGAGCTCGAGATCGAGGCGGATATGTGCTTCGAGGAGGCCGATGACGATCCGGAGATTCTCGAGGAGTGCGAGGAGCTGTACGTCGAGGCCATGGAGTGCTGGGACGAGCTCGAGTCCGAAGAGGACGAGGAGTAGCCCCGTGAACACCGCACTCCGCGCCATCACCATCGCGTCGCTGCTGGCAACAACGGCCTGCGGCGACTCGCTGGTGGGCGGAGAGTGGCTCGAGGAGCTGATGGGTATCGAGGCGTTTCCGGCCGAGGCGGCCTGGGAGCTTCGCTGGTACCAGGGACGCCATGAGCCACTGCTGGTGGAGTGCGGGCTGCGGGAGCCCTGGACCGGCATCGAGACCCTCGAGGAAGTCTACTTCGGCGTGGCCGAGGTCCCGCCCCCCGACGTCGGCGAGGTCCCCGAGGACAGCACCCTCATCGAAGGCGACGGCTTCTCCTACGGCGTGGCGCTGCTGGTGCTGACCGAGCTGGTCCCCTTCGAGCACGCGGACCCGGAGAGGGTGGATCTCGAGCCCGATCGTGGCACCTGGGGCGTGGTCGAGGAGTACCTGGTGCTGGTGGCCGACGGCGAGCCCTCGGCCCTGCGCGAGGAGCTGCTGGTGGAGCCCGACGAGGGCATCATCGAGCCCGGCGTGCAGCTGGTGGGCTTCCTGCCCGAGGTGGTGCTGGGCACCGGAAGCTTCGCGGGTGCCATCTACCCCCTGGAGCGCGAGGCCGACGTCGCCAGATGGCAGGTGTGCGATGAGCGGCGCGTCGACCGGAGCCAGCG
>CAZHIK010000663.1:0-5554 GCA_964532635.1 uncultured Enterobacterales bacterium | reverse complement strand
GCGCGCGGAGCGATACATTCGACCCGGTCACTTTCCCTGCGTCGAAAAACTAGGGGCTCCGGAGCTCCACCCGGAACATCTCCGCTGGGGCCTGGGAGTGAGAGTCGAAGATGGTGTAGGCCGCCCGCGGGATGATGAGGTTCTGCCAGGGAGGATCCTCGCCCACCAGGTCGCCGCGCTCATCGCCGAAGAGCACCCGCAGCTCGATGTTGTGGTCGCCGTCGGTGCGGTTGGCGATCTCCACCCGCACGATCATGATGCCCGCGGGGGTGATCTTGGTGGTGAGGCCCTGCAAGCCCACGGCCCGGTAGCACTCCTCGTCGAGCACGATGACCTGTGGGCTCTGTTCGGCCTCGCCCATGGCCGCCGCCGGCATGGGGCCCTTCCAGGCGCAGGCCGGGGTGAGGAGCAGGGCGGACACGAGGGCCAGGGTGGGGGTCATGGAAGCGATGCGCATGGTTCGAACTCCGGCGCGGATCCTATCCCATCGCGGACCAGGGCTGGGGCCGGCGAGCCCCCAGCGGTATGATCCCGGCATGCGCCATCCAGGCCTGCCCATCGCCGCGGTCTGTGTCGTCGTCCTCCAGGGCTGCGGCGGCCCGGCTCCGGCGGTGGGGCAGGTGGACCGGGCCTATGCCCTGCTGGCGTCCGACCGCAGCCCCGAAGATCCCCCCGGCTACCTCCAGGGCACCCTGGGGGTGGCCTTCGAGCGCCGCTTCCTGCCCGGCGGTGAGGCGGTCTCGGTGTCCGTGCAGGAGACCCCGGAGGCTCGCAGTGGGCGCTGGGCCGAGGCCCGGGGCCTGCTCGAGCAGGCGGCGGAGATGCAATCCGATGATCCGCGGGTCGAGGTGGGCCTGGGGGTGCTGGACTTCTACCGGGGCAGCGTCGACGTGGAGCTCGAGCCCGCGGACAGGGACGCACTGATCGCGTCAGCGCGGGATCGTTTCGAGCGGGCGCGAGGGCTGGATGCGGACAACCGGGACGCCTGGTGGGGATTGTTTCTGCACGCCTCCCGGCGGGATGCCCTGCGCCGTCCCCGCAGCCCTGATGCTCTCGCGGACTTCGAGTCCCTCGCCGACAGGATGCTGGCCTGGAGCCCAGACGACTGCCGGGTGCTCACCCACCTGGGCATCGCGCGCCAGTCGGCGGGGGAGCACGCGGGCGCCGTCGCCCCGCTCCAGCGGGTGGTGGACTCCCCCGAGCGCTGCGCCCACCAGCTGCTGGATGCGCGGGAGTACCTGGGTCGGGCGTTGATGGAACAGGGCGAGTACGACCGCGCCGAGGCTCTGCTCGTCCAGAACACCAGCGCCTGGGACGCGGAGCCCGAGCAGCGCATCTACTACCGGGGCTGCCCCTACCAGGCCCTGGGCGAGCTCTACCAGCGCACCGGGCGGAAAGAGCGCGCTCGAGACAGCTTCTTGCGCTCCGCCGAGTTCGATCTGGCCAGCCAGCGCCACGCCCTGGCCGAGGCCATCCAGGCGCTCGACGACGGCCACTTCGCGGCGGCCGAGGCGGAGCTTCGGCTGGCTGGCGACATCGTCACCAACGCCTACGCGCGGCCGCGGTTGGGGGCGGAGCTCGAGGCCCGGGTGCTCGTGGTGCAGGGCTTCGCGGCCCTGGGCTCCCGGGACTACGCCGTCGCGGCGGAGCGCTACGCCCAGGCCCTCGAGCGTCGCCCCGACAGCTGGGTGGCCTGGGTGGGGCAGGGCCACATCACCATCGTGGAGCGGGATCACGAGGCTGCCGAGGCGCTGCTGCACCGGGCCCTCGAGGCGGCGAGGGAGCCCGTGGAGGGTGCTCCCGCCGACGAGCGCGCCTTCGCCGCGTTCGGTCAGCACATGGCCCTGCTGGGCCTGGCCTGGACCGCGGCAAACCGCGACCGGCCGCTGGAGGCCCTGGCCTTCTACGACCGCATCCTGGCCGAGCAGCCCGATGCCCTCCTGGCGCTCATGGGTCGCGGCATCGCGCTGGTGGCCATCGGCCGGCAGGACGATGCCCAGGCCAGCTTCGAGCGGGTGCTCGAGCTGCACCCGGAGCACCCCCACGCCTTGGCCGAGCTGGGCATCGTGCACCTGAACCGCGGTGAGGACGCCGCGGCCGAAGATGCCTTCCAGCGCGCCCTCGCCGGCAGCCCCAGTGGCTACACCTGCCCCCACGAGGGCCTGGGATTGGTGTGGCTGCGCCGGGGGGAGGTGGAGCGGGCCCGGGGGGCCTTCGAGCAGGCCATCGCCCTGAACCCCGACATGGAGTACCGCAAGTACAACGGCCTGGCCCGCATCGCCCTGGACGAGGGGGACCTGGACCGTGCCGAGGCCCTGCTCCGCAAGTCCATCTCCAACTTTCCCCACGATCCCGAGGCTCCCGGGCTGCTGGCCGAGATCGAGGAGCGTGGGGTGGATGTCACACCTTCGGCCCCCACCCCGAACGATGGGGTGAACCCACCATGAGCGGATCCATCTCGGACGAGGAGCTGATGGCGGGCGTTCAGGCGGGGAGCCGGGACGCCTTCGAGCAGATCTACGCCCGGTGGAGCCCCGCGCTGTTTCGCTTCCTCATGCGGCGCACCGGGGCCCGGCAGAACGCCGAGGAGGCTTTGAGCGAGACCTTCCTGCGCCTGTACCGGAGTCGGGATGCCTACGATCCTTCGCGGCCTTTCCGACCCTGGCTGTACACCTTGGCCAGCCGGTCCGGGGTCGATGCCCTCCGCGCCGAGCGCAGCGGCTTCCGCCTGGCCCTGGACGCCCTCGCCGCCCCCGTGCGCGAGTCCGTGCTCGCCCGTCAGGACGCTCGCCAGGACCGGCCCGACCGGGAGGCGGAGCTGCTGGACCTGATGCTGGTGGCGCTCAGTCAGCTTGGCCCGGTGGACCGGCGGATCTTCCTGCTGTCCCTCGAGGACTTCAACGCCACCGAGATCGGTGTCATGCTCGAGCTGAATCCCGCGGCGGTGCGCAAGCGGCTCAGCCGCCTGCGCGCCAGCCTGGCGAGGACCCTCCATGTCCACTGAGGAGCGCGACGCCCAGCGCCTTGCCCAGCTCTTCGCGGTGCTGGAGAACGAGGAGCCGCCGGCCCTGGCCCCCGCCTGGCCCGAGGGGGAGGCGCAGCCGGACGGCGCAGTGAATGCCCTCTTCGGTGCTCTGGAGAACGAGGCGCCTCCGCGCAAGGCTCCGGCCTGGCCCGAAGAGGATGAAGAGCGAGCGTCGGGCGGCGAGCTCCTGCGACCGATCTGGTGGCAGCAGCGCGAGTGGCAGGTCGTCCTGGCGCTGGCAGCCGCCATTCTGTTGTCGACGGTGGCCTGGTCACTTGCGTGGCAGCCGGCGCCGCCAGCGCCGGTGGTCGAGCTGCCCGAGGCTCCTGTGGTGCCGGTTGCCGAGCCTCCGGCACCTCTGCCTCCGGAGCCCGAGGAGGCTCTGGTCCAGGTCCCGGAGCCGGCCCCGGAGCCCGGGCCCATACCGGAAGAGCCCCAAGAACAGGACGCGGTGGTGGATGCCTGGGAGCCGGTGGAGGACCCCGACGAGCCTGGCTTGGTGCCCAAGGGGATCGATCCCGGTGTGGACCAGCAGATCCCGCCTACCGGTTCCGGGCCCGAGCTGGAGCTGGTGCTCGCCCCCGAGGGCCTGCTCCCCGGTGAACATCCCCGCCTCGTCCCCGGCACGGTGCTGCGCTTCCGTGTGCAGTCCTCGGCCCCTGCCGCTGTGAGCCTCTGTGTCACGGGCCCCGAGATGAGCGGCACCCTGTGGACTGGGCGCGTGCCCGCCGGTCAGCGGGACCTGCACGGAGTGCTCTACCTGCTGGAGCAGCCTGGCAGCTATCACTTCGGGCTGGCCCTCGAGCCGGACTGTCGCGATCTGCTGGCCGCGCAGCCGGTGGAGGTCCGACCCTGATGTTGGCCCTGCTGCTGGCGGCGAGCCTGTCGGTGGCGGATCCCAAGGGGCCGATGCGTGAGACGCCCCTCGAGAGCTGCCGGGCCCTGGCAGAGCACCGGGAGCGGATGCTGCCCGAGGCCGAGCCCGGATCCCTCGAGCGGGTGGCCGTGGTGGTGGGAGTGGGCTGTTTCTGGGAGACCGAGGCCTTCGGCAGCTTGATGGCGCCCCCCAACGATGCCCGGGAGATGGCCGAGTTGCTGGACGCAGCAGGATTCGAGCAGGCACTGCTCACTGGCTGGGTGCCGGGCGAGGAGGTGCGCGAGACCCTCGAGCGGGCGCTCGAGCTGGTGTCGGACGACGGCATCCTGCTGTTGTACTGGAGCGGTCACGGGGCCCTGGATCGACCCAGGCGGCTGCCGGAGCGCCACCTGATCACCTCGGACACCACCCTGCCCTGGATCTCCCTGACTGCCGTCGGAACCGATGAGCTCGAGTCCATCCTGGGGAGCGCTCGGGCCGAGAAGCGGGTGTTGGTGGTGGACAGCTGCCACGCGGGCACCCTGGTGAGCAAGGCGGCGCCCGGGCTGGAGTCCGAGGAGCCCGAGGGGGGCTCGAGGTGGAGGGGTACCCGCCCCGATCCTGCGGACCTGCGGCTGTACGCCAGTGACTTCGGCCGGCCGGCCTTCGAGGAGAGCGATCCCGAAGACGCCCGCTACGGCCACAGCCTCTATACCTGGCACCTGGTGCGTGCCTTCGACGAAGCGGCGGCCGATCTGGACGGCGACGGCAGTGTGGGGTTGTGGGAGGGCCACGAGCACGCCGCCCGACAGGTCCGCGAGGCCACCAGTGGCGTACAGAACCCGCGCATGGAAGCCATGACCCCCGACAACATCCAGCTGTTCGCCGATGGTGGGTCCAGCGCGCCCGTCCACGCGGTGGTGGTGCACCTGGGGCAGCTCGGGACCCGGGTGCAGCTCGAGGTGGACGGTGAGGTGCACGCCTTCGGTGCGGTGGCCCCCGGGCGCCACCGACTGGTGGTGAGTCGCCTCGAGCCTGACGAGAGCGCCGAGGGCGGGGTGCAGACCCAGGCCCTGTGGCGTCGGCGGATGACCCTCGAGGCAGGGGAGTGGCTGGCCGTGGACCGACTGGCCAAGGAGCGCGACACCCAGTGGTTCGCCACGGCGGGCGCGGCCCTGGCCGAGGCTCGACTGGCCTGGGATCAGCCCTCCCGAGCTGGTGTGGTCACGGGCTGGATGCTGCCGGCGGATCCCAGCGGCCTGCGCCCGGCCCTGGGCCTGGCGGCCCGGGTGGGCGGGGATCGCTTGTACCTACAGGAGATCGACTTCTTCTCCTGGGGCGTGACGGCCCGGGCTGGCACTTTTGCCGGCCTGGGGCTCGATCCCAGGGTGATGATCGGTCCCACCCTCGACCTTTCCTGGCTGGCGCGCATGGAGAGCCGCAGCGACGGCGGGCCGCCCGAGGAGTACACGGGGGGCGATTTCGACTTCCTGACGATGGGGGTCGAGGACGGCTGCCTGGACGGCGCCCTGGAGGTCCTGTTCATGCCCGACGGGCCGACGGTGGCCAACTCCTGGGAGTACCCGGTCCACCTGCCCGCCTTCGACGACATGCCCGAGACCTACCCCATCGATCTCCGGGAGCCCTTCGTGGGGATCCAGGTGACCGTGGAG
>CAZHIK010000662.1:834-5570 GCA_964532635.1 uncultured Enterobacterales bacterium | reverse complement strand
GAGGGCGCCATCACCTCCGACTACCCGGCCAATCCCAATGGCTCGGATCTGCACTGCGCCGCCCTGACCGACCGCAGCGGTCAGGTGCTGGGCATGATGCCCCACCCCGAGGCCTTCCTGTCGCTCTACAACCACCCCGACTGGCCCGTCCTGCGTCGCAAGAACCGCGACATCGGGGAAGACGGCGCTGGGCTGCGCATCTTCCGCAACCTCGTCGAGCACCTGCTCGCCACCACCTAGGGGCGGGCCTCGTCCCCCGCCCGTGGAGCTGACCATGAACGTCCCCGTGCGCCGCGCACTCTTGTCCGTGTCCGACAAGACCGGCATCGTCGAGCTGGGCCAGGCACTGCAGGCCATCGGCTGCGAGATCGTCTCCACCGGCGGCACCGCCAGGGTGCTGGCCGAGGCCGGCCTGCCTGTCACCGACATCCAGGCGGTGTCCGGTAACCCCGAGGCCTTCGGCGGCCGCATGAAGACCATCAGCTTCGCGGTCGAGTCGGCCCTGCTGTTCCACCGCGAGCGCGACGCCGCCGAGGCCGAGGCCCTGGGCATCGCCCCCATCGATCTGGTGGCCTGCAACCTCTACCCCTTCGAGCACACCTGGAAGGCGGGGGCCGAGCTGGACGCCTTGGTGGAGAACATCGACATCGGTGGTCCCACGATGCTCCGAGCGGCGGCCAAGAACTTCCACGCCGTAGCCGCCGTCTGCGATCCGGCGGACTACCCCGCGCTCATCGCAGAGCTGCAGGCCAACTCCGGAGGCACCACCCTCGACACCCGTCGCTCGCTGATGCGCAAGGTCTTCGACCACACCGCCGACTACGACGCGGCCATCTCCATGGCGATGGCCGAGAAGCTGGGTGGGCGCTGCATCCGGCTGGCCTACGACAGCCCCAAGCCCCTTCGCTACGGCGAAAACTCCCACCAGAGCGCAGCCTTCTATCGCCAGCGTGGCGTCCCGGACTCGATGCACGACCTCGAGATCCTGGGCGGCAAGCCCCTGTCATACAACAACATCGTCGACACCCACGCGGCTCTCGAAGCCGTAGCGGGGCTGGCCCCCGGTGGTATCGCGATCATCAAGCACACCAACCCCTGCGGTCTCGCGGTGGGCCCGGATCAGGCGGTCACCTTCGCCGCAGCCTGGGCCGGGGATCCCCTCTCCTCCTTCGGCTCGGTCATCGCGTTCAACACGCCGCTGACCATGGAAGCTGCCCGTTTCCTGAACCTCCACGCCGACAAGGTCCGCGAGCGAAAGTTCGTGGAGGTGGTCGCGGCGCCCAGGTTCGACGACGACGTCGTCGACTACCTCCACCGGAACAAGAACCTCCGCATCGTTCGATACACCCCCGAGCAGCTGACACAGTCCGAGGTGTGTCGCGTGGTGCCAGGGGGCCTGCTGGTCCAGGACGCCGACACCCAGGACCTGGGCGAGCTGCGGCCCGTCACCCGGCTCGAGAGGCTCATCGACAGCGAGCTGCTGCGCTTCGGCGTCCAGGCAGTGCGCCAGGTCAAGTCCAACGCCATCGTTGTGGTGAGACGTCGCGACGACGGTGCGCTACAGCTGCTGGGCATGGGGGCAGGCCAGCCCAACCGGGTCAACAGCACCGCCCTGTCCCTCGAGCGGGCTCGACTCAACCTGGCCCAGGAGGCCGAGGTCCTGGGCGTGGATGCCAGCGAGCACACCGCCACTGAGCTGGGCAAGGCCTACCTGGTCTCCGACGCCTTCTTCCCCTTCCCCGACAACGTCGAGGTGGCCGCCGATGCTGGCATCCGCCACCTCTTCCAGCCCGGTGGGTCTATCCGCGACAAGGCCGTCACCCGTCGTTGTGACGAGCTCGGCCTGTCCATGGTCTTCACCGGCCTACGCCACTTCAAGCACTAGGGAGCTCTCATGAACACCCTCAACGACTTCACCATCGGTCAGCTGAAGTACCTGCACCACGGCAAGGTGCGTGAACTCTACGCTCACGGTCCCGACGAGCTGTTGATCGTGGCTACCGATCGCCTGTCGGCGTTCGACAAGGTCCTGGACTCTCCCATCCCGGGCAAGGGTGCGGTGCTGTCCTCGCTGGCGGCCTGGTGGTTCGAGCAGACCGCCGACCTCATCCCCAACCACCTGCTGCGGGTCGTGGATCCCTCGGCCTGCCTGGTGAAGCGCTGCGATCCCATCAAGATCGAGGTCATCGTGCGCGGCTACCTCTGCGGGTCCATGTGGCGTCGCTACCGGGCCGGGGAGCGCAGCTTCGAGGGGCACGTGCTGCCCGACGGCCTGACCGAGAACGCGAAGCTGCCCCATCCCATCGTCACCCCCACCACCAAGGAAAAGGTGGATCGGCCCATCTCGCCAGCGGCCATCGTCAGCGAAGGCTGGACCACCCAGGCCCTCTGGAACCGCATGGAGCACGCCGCGCTGGTGCTCTTCGAGCGCGGCACCCGGATCCTGGGTGAGCGGGGCATCATCCTGGTGGACACCAAGTACGAGTTCGGCCTGCTGAAGGGCGAGTTGGTGCTCATCGACGAGATCCACACCCCAGACTCCTCCCGGTTCTGGCCCGAGGAGTCCTGGAAGGCCGACCCGGCCAAGGCCGTGCAGCTGGACAAGGAGTTCGTGCGCAAGTGGCTGCTGGCCAACAAGAAGGATGGCCAGGTCCCCTCGGCCCTGCCCGAAGAGGTCGTGAAGGAGACCACCCAGCGCTACCGTGAGATCTTCGAGCGCATCACCGGCAAGCCCGCCCCTGCCCTGCCACGCAGCGCCGCCAGCCGCCTGTACCGCAACCTGGTCAACCAGGGTGTCATCCGCGAGGGCTGGGTGGTGGTCATCATGGGCTCGCCCATCGACGAGCCCCACTGCGCCAGGATGAAGGCCATGGTCGAGGCCTATGGCATCGCCGCCCACATGCGGGTGGTCTCCGCCCACAAGAACGGTGAGCGCATCGGGGGCATGGCGGACTTCTACAATCGCGCCATCGAGCCGGGGGCCGTCATCGCCGTCGCCGGCCTCTCCAACGGTCTGGGCGGTGCCCTGGCGGCCAACCTGGCCGTGCCGGTCATCAACGCGCCTCCCATCGCCGACCGTGCCGATCTGATGGTCAACATCCACTCCTCTCTGATGATGCCGTCCAAGACCCCAGCCGGCACGGTGGTCAAGCCCGCCAATGCAGTGCAGCTGGCACTGCGCAGCCTGAACCTGCCCAGCCTCAAGCGCCGCTTCATGGCTGACATCGCCAAGTTCAAGGCCGACCTGATCGCGAAGGACGCCGAGCTGCGGGAGCGCTGATCCATGGCCATCTCCCCCCTCGACGGACGGTACAGCGACCGGCTCGCAAGCCTCGAGGCCCACTTCTCGGAGTGGGCCCTGGTGGGGGCGCGGATCGAGGTCGAGCTGCGCTACCTGCGCCTGCTGCACACTCGGGGATTGTTCCCCCTGAACGCGGCCGAGCTCGAGCGTGTCTCGGGCGCGCTCGCCAGCTTCACGGACGAAGACTTCCTGGCGGTCAAGGCCATCGAGGCCACCACCCGACACGACGTCAAGGCGGTGGAGATCTTCCTGCGTGACAAGCTGCAGCTGGCCCGCCCCCAGGCCATCCACTTCGGGCTCACCTCCGAAGACGTCACCAACCTGGCCTGGTCCAGCCTGTTCCGGCGCTACCTCGTCGAGCAGCAACTGCCCCTGCTGGATCGGGTGCTCGGGCGGCTGGCCGATCTGGCCGAGCGCTGGATCGACGTGCCCTTCCCGTCCCACACCCACGGCCAGCCCGCCTCGCCCACCACCGCGGGCAAGGAGCTGGCGGTCTTCGCCGGGCGCCTGCTGCGGCTACGCGTGCAGCTGGCCGGTTTCCGCTTTCTGGGCAAGCTGGCCGGTGCTACGGGCAACTACAGCGCCATGGTGGCCGCGTTCCCCGAGCACGACTGGGTGGGGCTGGCCCAGGCCCTGTTGACCGAGCTGGGGCTCGACCACAACACCCTGACCACCCAGGTGGAGGATCACGACACCTGGGCTCGCTGGTTCGATCTCACGCGCGGCGTCAACAACGTGCTCGTGGACCTCGACCGCGACCTGTGGGCGTACATCAGCCGCGACCTGTATCGCCAGCGCAAGGCGCCGGGCCAGGTGGGCAGCTCCACCATGCCCCACAAGGTCAACCCCATCAACTTCGAGAACTCCGAGGGCAACCTCGAGCTCTCGAACGCCCTGCTCACCCTGCTATCCGACAAGCTCTGCCGCTCCCGCATGCAGCGGGACCTGTCCGACAGCACCGTCCAGCGCAACGTGGGCGTCGCCCTGGGTCACGCTCACCTGGCCTGGACCGAGTGCCTCCGTGGGCTCGACAAGATCGAGCTCGATCCCGCCGCCTGTGCTCGGGTGCTCGAGTCCCAGCCCGAGCTGCTGGGCGAGCCCATCCAGACCATCCTCAAGGTCGAGGGCGTACCCGATCCCTACGAGCTGCTGCGGCAGCACACCCAGGGCCGGAAGGTCACCCGCGACAGCCTGATGGAGATGGTCGCCGGTCTCGACATCAGCGACGACGCCCGGGCCCGCATCCTGGCCCTCACCGTGCCCGGCTACGTCGGGCTCGCTTCCCAGCTGGCCGCTCGCGTCATCGCGGCGGTCCGCGAGGAGATCTCAGCATGAACATCGCCGTCCTCGGCTCCGGTGGTCGCGAGCACGCCATCGCCTGGAAGCTCGCCCAGAGCCCGCTGGCCAGCAACATCTACGTCATGCCAGGCAACGG
>CAZHIK010000662.1:0-824 GCA_964532635.1 uncultured Enterobacterales bacterium | reverse complement strand
GTCACCGATGTCAACGGGGGCACCTCCAACAACATCCCCGTGGACATCGGTGACTTCGACGCCGTGGGCGCCGCCTGCCGCGAGCTGGGGGTCGAGCTGCTGGTGGTGGGCCCCGAGGACCCACTGGCCAACGGCATCGCCGATCACTTCGTGGGCTCGGACATCCGCGTGTTCGGCCCCGGCGCCTCGGGGGCCCGACTCGAGGGCTCCAAGGCCTGGTCCAAGGACTTCATGGCGCGCCACGGTGTGGCCACCGCAGCGTACCGCCACTTCCCCTCCCCCGCCGAGGCCCTCGCCTTCGCTGGGGAGCTGGGGGCCTGCGTGGTCAAGTACGACGGCCTGGCCGCCGGCAAGGGTGTGTTCGTGTGCCCCGACGCCGCCAGCGCCTTCGAGGCCCTGGACACCGTGGCAGAGCGCTACGGGCTCGACGCTCCCACCGTGGTCGAGGAGCTGCTGATCGGCAACGAGATCTCCATCCTGGGCATCACCGACGGCACCGACATCGTCCTGCTGCAGCCTTCCCAGGACCACAAGCAGCGCTTCGACGGCGACCGGGGTCCCAACACCGGGGGGATGGGCGCGTTCTGCCCCGTTCCCGCCTTCGACCTGGCCATGCTCGAGCAGGTCCGGGCCGAGGTGGTCCAGCCCACCCTCCAGGGGCTGCAGGCCGAGGGGATCCCCTTCTTTGGCGTCATCTACTCCGGGATCATGATGTGCAGCGACGGCCCCAAGCTGCTCGAGTACAACGTGCGGCTCGGCGACCCCGAAACCGAGGCGGTGCTGCCGACGCTGAAGAGCGACCTCCTCGAGCTGATCCTGGCCTG
>CAZHIK010000661.1:0-5571 GCA_964532635.1 uncultured Enterobacterales bacterium | reverse complement strand
GGCGGACATGGGGACCTCGGATGCCGACTGCCTGGAGGGCCTGAAGGGCATGTCCAGCTGGTTCGATGGCATCGAGGCAGTGTATCCTCGGGTGGTGATCCCGAAGCACTGTCGCTAGACCCCTCATCCGGGCTTTCGGACCACCCTCTCCCCGGGGGAGAGGGGGCGAACTCTCTCCACAATCTCCTGGGGACTCCATGATCACTGCCCTGCTCGCCCTGGCGCTCATGAGCCCAGCGCAGGCCTACGAGCTGCTGGGCTACGCCTGGGCTCCCCAGGACATGCCCCTCGAGTGGTACATGTGCGACCAGCCCGTGGACAACCTCGAGGAGGCCCTGGACTACGGCTATCCGTCGGTCATCGACTACCAGGTGTCCATGACCCAGGACTCCTTCGAGAACTGGTACGAGGCCGAGTGTGCGGTGATCTCCGACCAATTCATGGGGATCGACACGGGCAACGAGGGCTACACGAACGACGAGATCATGAAGTTCTACGCCAATGATCCTACGGATACTCTGGGTGCCGGGGTGCTTGCAGCGGCGCTGTTGCGGGTGTCGGCGGAGTTCCTCCGTGAGCAGGACGGGATCTACGTCTACCGCTACCAGGACGTGGACATCACCTGGAACGACGGCATCGACTGGGTGACCACCGAGTCCCTCGAGGAGTCCTGCGAGGGCGACGAGTACGTGATCGAGGCTGTGACCACGCACGAGATCGGCCACCTGTTTGGCCTGGGCCACTCCTGCGAGGAGTTGGACGACTGCATCGACGAGTACCTGAGCAACGCCACCATGTACTGGCACGCAATTCCCTGTGACGGCGATCCCATCGACATCGATTGGGACGACAAGTCCGCCATCACCGCCCTGTACGGGCCCTGGCTCACGCTGACCACCCGCGATGACCGCCTGGGTGTCGTGCCCTGGGAGGTCTGCTTCGAGGTCGAGGCCAGCGAGAACACGGACATCACGAGCGTGTGGTGGAACTTCGGAGACGGCGCCTCCACATCCACGACCGAGCTGGGCACCTGCCACACCTACGACGAGGAGGGGGTCTACACGGTGTGGCTTGAGGCCGAGGGCCACTCCGAGCAGTGCGGGACCTGGTCCTTCGAGTACCGGCAGCGCGCCTACATCACAGCCTGCGAACCTCCAGGTCCAGGCCTGGACCCCGAGACCGGCGAGCCCTACCCCGGCCTGTTCACCTACGAGCACGTCGAAGGTCTGCAGTACCAGCTCATCAACCGCACCCGCACCGCGACCTACGGCTGCCTGGACACCATCGCCTGGCAGATCTACGACGGCGGTGAGTTGATCGACGAGATCCACGCCTGGTCCCCCATGGTCGAGCTGCCAGAAGAGGGCGTGTACTCCGTGCTGCTCAGCGTGGGCGGCATCGCGGGCATGGCCGGCGCTGAGCTGGAGATCGACACCCGGCAGGAGGGCTGCGCCTGCGGCGGGCGGCGGAGCGGCGGGAGCTGGGCCTGGCTCGCTGTGCTCGTGGGGCTGGCCAGGCGTCGACGGTCGTCCCCGAGGTGTGGCTGAGGAGGAGACCTTGCGCGCAACCTTGGCCATCACCCTCATCACGACGTTCGCCGGCTGCGGCTGGCTTGGGGTCCAGGAGACCCTGGTGCTGGATACCCCGCTGGAGACGACCGACTGTGGTCCGGCGTCCCATGTCGAGCGGGTCGGCAACCTGAGCTTCCATGGCTGGGTCAAGGCCCGGGAGGGAGGGCTGGGGGGGCTCGAGGCCTCGAGCTACAAGAACGAGGTGAGGCGCGCTTGCGAGGATGGGGAGATCTCGACCGAGGAACTGGCGAAGATCGAAGGCAAGGCCGCCGCGTTCCTTCCCGAGGAGAGCCCCGTCGTCGACGAAGCGCAGCTGCGGATGGAGTACGGCAGGGCCCTGGCCGGCCGCGGTGTCGCGCGGGCGCGAGAGGCGGCCCGTGCCGAGGCAGGCGAGCCGGACGGGGCGCTGATCCGGGCGGAGTGGACTGTGCACGAGGGCACGGTCGCTTCGTGGAGCCCGGCCGAACTCGAGGCGCGGGCCACCGCGCTCCAGGCCGATGTGTACACCGCGGCCAAGACCTACGAACAGTCCATAGGCGACTCGACCATGCAGGAGACCAGGGCCAGCGCCCACATGCAGGACGTCTACAGCGCCGTGATTCGGCTCGAGCGCTGGAAGGACCTGCCGCCCGGGGCGGACATGGAGCCCATCCGGTCTCCGGGTGTGGCCGCGGTGGTCGACGGTTCTGTCCGGCTCGTGGTCGAGGCCCACGACCACGTCGAGGCGCGGCGGTACCTCGACCGATGGGTTGACGATGGCATCGCCACCGATCCGGACTGGCTGCGGGGCCTCGAGCCCATCCATGGCTGGACGCGCTGCATGGAGTTCGACAGCTCGGAGCGGGAGGACGCTGGCTGGACCGTCACCTGCCTGATGGCTCCCGCGCACTGCGGGACCCTGGACGACTGCCCCGCCCTGCTCGAGCTGACCCACCGCTACCGTGCTGGTGAGTCGGGGGTTCCCCGCAACGGGAGCAGCTTCTGCCCCGTGGACGGCAAGGCTGGTGTCAGCCTGGAGGTCGACCTGTACAGCCGCGAGAAGGCGGACGAGCTGGTGGAGGCCCTGCTGGGCAGCGGGTGACGGATGCGGGGAGTCGCTCACGGCTCCGAAGTTGTGGTTCTCAATCAGCCTGACGCAGGGGCGCTCCTCATCTGCGCCCCGCCAGGCCGGATCTTCAGCGCCGGCCCCGAAGGAGCCGCGTCCTGCTTGGAGCCCCGCTCGAGGCAGCGCCAGGGCCCCGCGCCGCTGGGGCGCAGCCACAGCTCGCTGTCTCCCAGCGTGAAGCGGCCGGGGCCGAGCAGGTGGATCCCCTTGGCCTCTTCCAGGTGGCGGGCCAGGTTGCGGAGCACCCGCGCGGCCGGGTGGGGGTTGCAGCGGCGGTCGATGAGGCCGGGGCGGGGATGGTAGCCGCGGTCCTTGTCCATCAGGCCGTCGAGCATCACCCGTACATCGGGTAGGGCGGCCGCGGCCAGGAGGGTCTCGGCCACGCGCTGGGGCGGCGCGTAGATGTCGGTGGGCGGGTTGAGTTCGTCCCCTCGAGGCAGCTCCACGTGGCACAGGGCCTGCAGCCCTCGAGCCGAGGCTATCTCGTGTGCATCGTGGATCCCTTCCCAGGGCGAGCGATCGCTGGCGATGCGGAAGACCAGCCAGCGCACCACCGAGGGGAGCGGCGGGAGGTCCGGGGGAGCGTCCGGGTCGAAGCCCTGCTCCGGGAAGTGGGAGTGGTAGCCCCCAGGCCCGGTCTTGCCGGGATCGACCACGCTCAGGGCCACGGGGGTGCGGATTCCATGAAGGGGCTCGAGCTCCTCAGCCCCGAAGCCGGGGGGCAGCACCAGCTCCCAGCAGCTCAGTGCCTCACGGTGTGCGTCCGCCCGCTCGAGCTGCGCTGCGTCGGGCACCCCCACGCTGGCCGCTTGGATGGCGTAGCCACGCGCGCGTAGGTGGTGCAGGCGCGGCCCCAGCTCGGGGTCGTCCAGATCCGCCAGGTGCACCCGCAGCCGGTTCAGCCCCATGTCCATCAGGGCCAGCTCGGCCCAGTCGTTGCGGGCGCGCTTGCGATCGAAGGGGTCCAGATCGCCGGCGGGCAGGTCCACCGTGCGCGCCCAGCCGCCCCGTAGCCAGACCCCGACCGGGGCGGGGGCCGGGGGTCCGGTCAGGTTCCAGCGCGTGAACTTGGAGCGCACCCACTCCAGGCGGTGCGCGATGGCGTCAACATGAAGCATGGCCGAGCCCAGCTTGTGGGGGTCGTCCCGGCCGTTCTCGGCCGTGGGGGGCAGGGGGAACAGCTCGCTGTACTCGGGTCGGCAGAACGCGGTGGAGGGCAGCAGCCAGTGCTCGGTGTGCTGGTGGCGGTGGTGGAAGAAGGTGTGCACGTGGCCGGCGAAGAGCGCCTCGACCCGGTGCTTCTCGCAGAGCCCGAGCAGGCGCTCGCGGGCGCCGGGCCCCAGGTTGTCGTAGTGGGCGGGCTCGTCGGGGTGCAGCAGGAAGGGGGGGTAGTGCAGGAACAGGAAGCTGCACTCGGCCTCCGCCAGCGTCTCTTCGAGCCAGGTCCACTGCTCGATCTCCAGCGCATCGCCGGTGTCCATGATGGGGCTGTCCAGTGCGATGAAGGTGCAGCCCTGGTGCTCGAGGCTCATCCAGGCTGGGCCCCAGATCCTCTGGAAGACATCGTGGGCTTCTCGGTTCGCCCTGCCGGCCTCGGCTCGGGAGCTGGGCTTGTCTCCCACGTCGTGGTTGCCGGGGGCCACCATCATCGGGCAGTCCAGGGTCCACAGCATGCCCCTGGCCTGTTGCTGCGTGAGCGCGTGGGCGGCCAGGTGGGGCAGGGTGTGGGTGACGTCTCCCAGGTGAACGGCCAGCGCGGGCCTCCGGGCGCGGATCTGCTGGATCACCTGCTTCGCCCGAAGGTTCATGCGCTCGTCGCTGGGGTAGCAGGCCTGGGGATCATCGGGGGTGCTGCGGATGTGGGTGTCGGCCAGCACGGCCACGGTGAAGGACTGCATGGCTTCCTCAGGTCTGGGGCGAGGTCAGCCGCTCGTTGGCAGCGCGGACCTGGAGCGGGTCGATCTCGAAGCCCAGGAAGCGGCAGCCGGCTTCCCGGGCCGCCAGCCCGGTGGTGCCCGAGCCGGCGAAGGGATCCAGCACCAGGACATCGTGCCCGGACCGTCCGTAGGCCTGGATGCAGCGGCGGGGCAGCTCCACGGGGAAGCGGGAGAAGTGGGCCCGGCCCTTGATCTTCTCGCTGGGGAACTCCCAGACGCTGTGGACCGGTGGCTTGACCCTGAAGGCGTGTCGCTCACTGCGGGCGAGCAGGTGGACGGCCTCGTGCTGGCGATGGGGTCGGCGGCAGCGTCCTTCGGGCATGGCGTTGCGCTTTCGCCAGATCACCTCACCCCGGTACAGCCAGCCACCATCGCACAGGGCGGTCACCAGGCGATGGGGCAGGGCCAGCAGGCTGCCGTAGCTCAGCCAGGCTGCTTCGGCGTCGATGAAAGCCCTGCGCTTGGCCCGGGGCTTGGTGTAGGCGGAGTTGTCCTCCGCCAGTCCCTCGCCCGTGGCGCCGAGGGTGCTGTAGCGCCGGTCCTCGACCCGCCAGTTCACCGGGGTGTTGTAGGCGTCGCCCAGGTTGATCCACAGGATGCCTTCGGGCTTCAGCTTGGGCAGCAGCGCGACGAAGATCGTACCGAGGGCTCCCAGGTAGGCGCGGGGATCCTCCTCGACGCCCACCCCTCCGGAGAGGCGCTGGCCCCAGTAGGGCGGACTGGTGACCACCACGTCCAGGCAGGCCTCGGGGAGCTGGGAGATCAGGGTACGGCAGTCGCCCTCGGCCACGCGGTCGAGAGGGAACGGACCCAGGCGCCCGGCGGTCATCCTCAGCCCTCGGCCTCGGCCTCGGGGCATGCCCAGCGGTGGAGCTCCTGGGCCAGGGTCTGGTCGTGGTCGCGGGACATCACTCGATGAGGGTGTTGTAGCCCAGGACGGTGCCGAAGCCGAAGGAGG
>CAZHIK010000660.1:5153-5576 GCA_964532635.1 uncultured Enterobacterales bacterium | reverse complement strand
CAGGACCGTGGGAGCCGTCAGGCTCGCTCGCTCTGCTACGATCCCGCCATAGGCGCTGCCGCGGACCTCGATGTCCTCCAGCCGCGCGGTCCCCGAAGTCACCAGAACTCCCATCCAACCGGCATCCACGACGCTCAACCCCGACAGCTCGACAGCTCCGTAGACGACCGCGATCTCGACGCCAGGCGTCCCCTCGCCGGCCGCGCTCGCGTCGAGGGCGACCAGCTCCCGGCAGCGGCCCGCCAGGTGTACCCCGCTGTGGTCGGCCGTGAGCTCGAGCGTCTCGAGGTAGCTGCCCGCCGCCACCGCCACGAGCCCACCACCCCGAGCGCCAGCGACGTCCAGCCCGGCCTGTATGGACCGAAGGGGTGCTCGGGCGGAGCCGTCGCCGCCCTCATTAGCATGGATAGATCGGAAGAGCGT
>CAZHIK010000660.1:0-5143 GCA_964532635.1 uncultured Enterobacterales bacterium | reverse complement strand
ATCATCGACAGGCAGCTCGCCCCACATGCCCGCTCCGCAGGCCTCGGGGACGCACCCATCCCCATCCGCCAGGTATCCGTCGGAGCACGCTGGAGCTTCGGTATCCCTCCGCTCCGGCCCACCGGAAGACCCACACGCGAAGAGAAGCAACAGCAACGACGATACCGGGAGCACAGCGGCCTCCAACCCCGAACCTATCACCACGAACACGAACACGAACACGAACACGAACACGAGCACGAACACGAACCCGCCCAGTCCCCAGGTGCCCCGCCCCCCCCGCAGGGATACGGAACCTTCCACCAAGACAGGCCCCCGGAGGACCCATGGAGCTCGGACGCGTGCTGGTCATCGAAGACGACCCCGACGTCGCCAGTGTCCTCGAGCTCACGCTGCGCCGCATGGGCGCGGGTGCGGTCACCGTGGCCCCCGACGGCACCGAGGGGCTGGAGCGCGCTCGATCCGAGCGCTGGGACCTGATGCTGGTGGACCTGCTGCTGCCCGGCAAGGACGGCTTCGACGTGGTCCGGGAGTTTCAGAGCTGGCGCGCGGCCCTGGGCGACGACGCGCCCGATCCGACCATCGTCTTCGTCACCTCGGCGGCCCGCGCGGTCGGCGATGAGCTGGTGGGACGCTCCGGCGCCCACGGCCTGATCTGCAAGCCCTTCACCATGGCCGGCCTGGCTCAGCGCCTCGAGTCCATCGTGGCCGAGCGTGCCCGGTAGGCCCGAGGGTTCGATGCACGCCCAGCGGCACCTCGCCCTGCTCTCCGCTGTGGCCCTCACCGGCTGCAACGTCGATATCTACGGGGTGAATCCCACCACCGCGCCCATCAACGGCCGGGTGGTGGATATGGACGGCGACCCCTTGGGTGGTGCCGTGGTGAGCGTGCTCGACGCCGGCAGCTGGGTGGAGCAAGGCCACAGCGACGCCCAGGGCTGGTTCGAGACCGACAAGCTCGAAGGCAACCACTGGATCCGGGTCGAGGCCGACGGCTACCTCACCCGCGTGCGGCCCGCCGGCCACGCCGAGGCCGCCCTGTTCCGGCTGTCCCAGAGCGACGGCACCACCGCACGCCTGGTCTTCGCCGGCTCCACCACCTTCGGGCCAGGCTTCTACGAGCCCAGCAATGACGGCATCATGCGCGCGGGCTGGGAGCCCAGCGACCTGCCTGTGGCGCTCGCCGGCATGCTGCCCCTGCTCG
Source organism: uncultured Enterobacterales bacterium (assembly GCA_964532635.1). Lineage (GTDB taxonomy): Bacteria > Myxococcota_A > UBA796 > UBA796 > JAFGLY01 > CALDOK01. The sequence goes on along the minus strand of CAZHIK010000660.1, from coordinate 3,939 downwards.
AGGCGACCCAGCTCACCAACCTGGTGCTCGAGGGTCCCCTGAGCACCCACCCCGAGGCCCACCCCGAAAAGTCCGCCGTCTACCGCAACCAGCCCCTGGTGGCCGTGGGCCTCGCTGCTGCGGGCTTCGACTTCGTCCACCTGGCCAACGACCACAGCTACGATCTGCTCGAGGACGGCCTGGTGGAGACTCTCGCCCAGCTCGAGGCCGCTGGCCTGCTCTACCAGGGTGCGGGGCTCGACCAGACCGAGGCCTGGACCGCCGACACCCGCGACGTGGGCGCCGTCCGCGTCGCCCAGCTGGGCTGCACCACCGTCACCGGCGCCGACTACGACATCAGCTTGGTGGCCGAAGACGGCAAGGCGGGCGCCGCCGCCTGCGACAGAGAGTGGCTCGAACCCCACCTGACCCAGGCCGCCGAGCAGACCGACGTCACGATCCTGCACCTCCACGGCGGAACCTCCCTCGATCCCGTGCCCACCGAGTGGGTGGAGGAACTTGCCGAGCTGGCCGCCCAGAGCGGCGCTGGGCTGATCATCAACGGCCACCCGCGGGTCAACGGCGGCATCTCCATGGTCGACGACGCCGTGCTCATCGAGTCTCTGGGCGCGCTGGCCACAGATCTGACCCTGTGGTCCACCTTCCCTTCCGCCCTGCTCGAGGTGCAGTTCGACCGCGACGGCGTCCTCCAGCGGGTGACTCTCGAGCCGCTGCTGCGCGACAGCCTGCGTCCCATGGCCGTACTGGACTGGCCCCGACAGCGCATCGCCCGGGACATGCTGGCCTCCTCGAGCGCCCTGGTGGCCCTCGATGGTGGCGCCCTCGAGCTCGATCTGCACGGCCGCTCCAAGCTCGAAGAGCGGCAGCTGGACGCCCAGGCCGACGGCGGTGGCTGGTCCCACCCCATCGACCTGCGCGATGGCTGGCTCAGCGAGGTCTCGGGCGTGGACGACTGGCAGCTGGGCACCGACCTGCTCAGGGTGGGAGACTTCGAGGACATCGACGTCGATGACCACCTCGCCGAGGGCTTCCTGTGGACCCTCGACTCCTCCTACGAGTGGGTCAGCGACCAGGCCGCCTTCGAGGGCGCGTACGGCCTGCGGCTGCTGCGCGACGCGTCCCACAACGACGCCGTCTACACCAACCCGGCCCACCGCATGCCGGTCACCCCCGGCCAGCAGCTCACCGTGGCCGGGCAGCTGCGCACCAAAGGTCAGGTCGAGCTTCAGGTCTCCTGGTACGAAGACACCAGTGGATCGAGCTTCGAGCGCAGCACCCAGCTGCTCGAGGCTGCCAAGGACTGGACCCCCTTCGCCATCGACGTCGAGGTCCCCGCGGGAGCCACCGCCGCCAACCTCTACCTGAAGCTCCACCCATCGGAGCGCGGGCGGGTCCTCGCCGACCTCGACCAGTTGCGCATAGTGGCCTGGGAGTCGAGCAAGCCCGACGACACCCTCGCCTTCGACGCGCTGAGGGTCCAGGGCAGTGGCAGCTACACCATGCGCCGCCGGGTGATGCCGGTGAGCAGCTACTGACCGGCCCCCTCGGCACCCAACACTCCCTGATCCGCCAGGGCCTGACGCACCAGCTCGGCGACTACGGCGTAGCCTGCGGCGGAGCAGTGGTCGTTCCGCAGCACCGGATCGTCGCCGTCGCCCACGAAGTATCGTGAGCGCGGCTCGCCCTGGGCTTCGAGGATCCGGAACGCGGCCTCGGCGTCGGCCAGACCGACCCCCGGCTGCTCGGCCAGCTCCCGGATCACCACGTTGACGGGATTGGGGTAGGGGTAGGTGACCAGCACGAGGGGGACCCCGGCGTCGCCTGCCATGCGGCACATCGCCTCGAGATCGCCGCGGACCGGGGCCGCGCCCCGCTCCCAGAGCTGCCCAGCGTGTTGGAGGCCACCGAGCACCGCCTCGATGTCGTCCACCGCAATCCCCATGTCCGCCAGGATGGTGCGCACCTCGTAGAGATCCCCTGAGGGCAGGCAAGGCGACGCCGCCATGACGAAGGTCACCCAGGATTGTGGATCACGCCGTACGTGCGCACGCAGGATCCCTGTGATGCGCTGCGACCAGCCCGCAATGCAGGCCAGGCCCAGGATCTGACCCGAGCGAGCACAGCTCTGGTCCGGCTGGGCCAACAGCTGCTCGAGCTGGACGCCCAGGCCTTCGCTGTCTCCACGCACCGCGGCGATTCGCGCCAGTCCGAGGCGCCCCTTGCAGGCACCGTGCTGGTGCAGAGCCAACTCCTCGTGTAGCGCGACCGCGGTGTCGAGCTCGCCCAGGCGCAGCTGCACCTCCGCCAGCCAGCCCTTCACATCGAGCTCGGGGGGAATGCGCTCCTGGTGGGCATCGAACCAGTCCCTGGATTCCTCCAGCCGCCCGGTCTCGACCAGGAACGAGGCCCACAGATCGTAGGGCTGTCTCTGCTGGGGCAGGGCTCGCTGCCAGTCCATGATCGCGGACCGCAGAGCCTCGGAGTCGCCCAGAGTGGCCGCCGCCTTCACGGCCCCACGGTGGCCGCAGGCGCAGGCTGGCTCGGCCTGGGTGGCGCCCGAGTAGGCACGCTGGGCCGCCCGGGTCCACTCCAGCTCGTAGAGGAAGGCTCCGCGATCACAGCGGCTCTGGACGGCCGCGCTGCAGGGAACCGGCGGGTCCACGTCCGGGGAAGCCAGGCGCTCCAGCACGGACGCAAAGCCAGCACCCTGGGAGCGCTCCCCGGCCAGACGACGCAGGCGCTCGCCACGCAGATCCCACCGCAGCATCGGCAGCAGCCGCAGGACCCTGGGGGACAGCAGCGAGGGCGGCCGTAGCGGCCCAGCGGCACCGTCTTGATGATCGAAGAACACGCGGTTGCCCCCGGTGAGCACCACGATCGCATCGGGACGACCGTCCGCCAGGACCCGCTCGACCTCCTTCCGCGCGAACACCGAGGTCGCGGCAGGCCGCCCCAGGTTGACCGCTTCGACCTGCATCACCCCAGCTTCGGCCGCGAGCAGATCCTCGAGCTGGGCGGGGTAGCTCGACTCGGGGGGGGCTCCCAGGCCGTAGGTGAACGAGTCGCCCACGCAGTGAACGGTGAGGTCGGCGCTGCCCAGCCCGTCCCGCTGCACCGCGGCGATCCGACCGGCTCCGCGCAGGCCCAGCTCGAGGAGCACCACGAACACCAACAAGCCGAGCAGGACAGCCACCGCTCGCTCGAGCCACCGTCGTGCCACAGCCACACTCCCATCGAAGAGCGAGAAGCACCCTGTAACCGGGATCACAGGCAGCAACAGGAGCCTGTGCGCAGGGACTCCCCGAGGCCATGCGGACAGTTTCTGTCCTTGACTGGGGGGGTGGCTATGATATTGCACAGATGTTCAAAGAGGGCTGTTCGAGCCCCCTCCTCTTCCCCGCCTCCATCTCCCCCGGAGCTCTCCATGCCCATCGATCCCCAGCGCACCAAGGCCATCGACGCCGCCATCTCCACCATCCAGCGCAACTTCGGCAAGGGCGCCATCATGCGGCTCGACGCGTCGGCCAACACCGACATCGACACCATCTCCACCGGCTCCTTCGCCCTGGACCTGGCCCTGGGCATCGGCGGCCTCCCCAAAGGCCGCGTCATCGAAATCTACGGCCCCGAAGCCTCCGGCAAGACCACCCTGGCCCTGCACGCCATCGCCGAGTGCCAGCGCGACGGGGGGGTGGCCGCCATCATCGACGCCGAGCATGCCCTAGACGTCAGCTACGCGCGAGCCTTGGGCATCAACACCGAAGAACTCCTCATCTCTCAGCCCGACTACGCCGAGCAAGCCCTCGAGATCGCCGACACCCTGGTCCGCTCGGGCGCCATCGACATCGTGGTGGTCGACTCCGTCGCGGCCCTGGTGCCCCGCGCCGAGATCGAAGGCGACATGGGTGACATGCAGCCGGGCCTCCAGGCTCGCTTGAT
>CAZHIK010000659.1:0-5582 GCA_964532635.1 uncultured Enterobacterales bacterium | reverse complement strand
TGTGGAACGCCAAACCCAAGAGCAAGGGTGGAGGCGGCCACTAGCCGCCAGAGTGATCGCTACCTCGCTGGCGGCGGGCCCTTCGGGAGCTGGCTGACGGGCATGGTGCCAGGCTCGTAGGCGGTGGCCTGCGGGCCCCGGTGCTGCATCATGGGGTAGAGCTCGAGGATGTTCTCGGGCTTGGGCTCGGCGGCCAGGGCGTCGGCGAGGGACTGTGTGTAGGAGGCCGGGCTCCAGCCGAACACGGCCGCGAAGCTGCCGCTGGGCACGCTGAGATCCTGGGACGCATGGGCTTGCAGTTCCCTCAGGCGTGTGGACCAGCGGGGCTGCAGCTGGGAGAGCAGAGGCAGCCCTGCGCCGCGGAGCAGGCCGGGTACGGAGCGGGGGAGGGCACGGGGCGAACCGACCGCCGCCAGCGCCTGTTCCAGCGCCTCGCGGTAGCCGAGCAGGTCGTCACCGCCCACGTCGATGATGCGGCCGCGGCTTCCCTCGAGATCGATACTGGCCACCGTGGCCAGCGCCAGGTCCCGCAGACCGATTGGGGAGACGGGGTTGTCACCGGGACCGAGCATGGGCACCCAGCCGCGCTCGGCGCCAAAGAGGGCGGCCTGGGCGAAGGTGGTGGCCAGCAGCGAGGGCCGCAGGATCACGTGCTCGAGGCCCGAGTCCCGCAGGGCCGCCTCGGCGTCCAGGCGAGCAGCGTGGGCAGGCGAATCGGGGCAGCGGTCGGAAGCCATGCGGCCCGCGCCCAGGCAGGAGACGTACACGGCGCGCTGCACACCCGCAGTCCGCGCCGCACGCCACAGGGCCTGGTGACCGCTGCGGGTGACGTTGTCGTGGTTGGAGCGTCGGCCTTCGGTACGCAGGCCAGCGCAGGAGACCACGAAGCGAACACCCTGGCAGGCGCGGCGCAGGCTGTCGGGATCCCGAAGGTCCCCAAAGAAGTAGTCGGCCCCGGTGTCGTTGAGCCAGAAGTAGGCCGAGCCCTGGCGGATCAGGCAGCGCACGGGCGCGCCGGCAGCGCGGAGGGCGCGCACGACGCAGCTCCCGAGGTCTCCGGTGGCACCGATCACGAGGACCATGGTTGGCTCCTTGGGGGGGGGCTGGCCCCGTATTCCACCCAGGACTGCAGGAGCAAGGGACGTGGCATCCCTCACAGGGTGAAGCACCGCTCGAGCGGTCTGCCGGGTTACCTCCTGGACAACGCATACCAGGAGTCAGCGTGCGCGTCGGTGTGGGACTCTCCACCAGGCCTCGTTCCGTGGCCGCCATCTCCGAAGCCGTGGGCAGGGCCACGGTGGCCTCCGGATCCAACAAGGCCCACGCGGCGCTGGTCTGGATCACCCACCACCACGCAGACGCCCTCGACGCCATGCTCTCCCAGGTCAAGCTCAACCTGGGGGTGCCGCGCATCGTCGGCGGGATCGTGCCCGGGGTGATCGTCGGGGACCGCGAGGTCTTCGACGCGCCGGGTGTGGCCGCCATGGTCTTTCACGATCCGGAGCCCTGGCGCTTCGGCTCCCTGCTCATCCGTGACCTGAGTGAGCGCAACCAGAACGCGGCCCAGGCTCTGGTCACCGTGGCCCGCCCCGGGGATCTGGTCGTCGCCATGATCAGCACCTCGGGCTTCCAGCCCCGCATCTTCGAGCAGGTCATGGCCCGCAGGGGGCAGGGGGGCGCCATCACAGGTGGCGGGGCCGTCAACCTCCAGGGACCGGATTGGGTCTTCACCGAGTGGGGCTCCCACGGAGACGCCATGGGGGCGCTGGTGATCCGCAGCTGCGATCCCACCGCAGGCCTGGCGCACTCCTGTCGGCCCATCTCCCCGGTGGGTCGGGTCACAGCGGCCGAAGGTCGCCTGCTGGGCTCCATCGCGGGTCATCCCGCGGCCAAGGTGCTGCACCGTGTGGTGAAGCAAGCACACCTCGCAGACGAGGATCTGGGACGTAGGGTGTTGGTGGCCAAGGTCCTGGGCAAGGGGCCTCTGGCCTTGGCCCGGGGTGAGTTCGTGGTGCGGCCCCTGTTGGGGATCGAGGAGCGAGTGGGCTCCCTCTACCTGGGGGGCGAGGTCGAGCGGGATGACCTCATCTGCTTCGTGCTGCGCGACCTCCACCATGCCCGCTCGGAGCTCAACGGCATGGCCCTCGAGCTGTCGTCGTCCAGCCGCGCACCGGGGCCCCCCAGCTTCTCGCTGGTGGTGAACTGCAGCGGCCGCGGTCCGGCCTTTCAGGGCATCCCCGAGCACGACGCGCCGGTGCTGCAGGCACTGATGCCACCGGCGCCCATGGCCGGCTTCCACAGCGGCTTCGAGCTCTCGTCCGAGCCCGCTGCCCCCGCGAGCGTCCACCTGTTCAGCTGTGCCGTGACGATGGGGTGGTAGAGGCGAGGGGCCGGTAGCTAGGGCAGCTCGTCCAGCTCCATCACGTAGACCCGCTTGAAGTCGCGCTTGTCGTCTCCGGCGATGCCTTGGGCCGTGACCGCGAGGTAGAGCCGTCCGTCGGTGCCGGTGGCGAGGTCCAGGTCACCGTTGCCCACGGTACCCGTGGCCAGGGCGCGGGCGCGGGCCGGATCGGCGGCCGGCGCGGCGTAGACGGGGTCGTAGCGGCTCTCGTCGTCGAGCACGTAGACGAGGTGCTTTCCGTCGGGTGTCCAGGCGGGTCCGGCGCTGTCCATCACCACCCGCTCGGCGACCACGCGGGGTGTGCCACCCATGGGCATCAGGTACAGGTCGAAGCGCGAGGGGTTGTTGTGGTTGGAGTAGAAGGCGATCTGCTTGCCGTCGGGAGAGAAGCTGGGCCGGGTCTGGGTGTGGCCCCAGGTGGTCAGCAGGCTTGGCTTGGGGTTGGCCAGATCCGAGATCAGGTAGAGGTTGTCCCCGTCGTCGTTGTGGCCCACAAATGCCAGCTTCTTGGAGTCTGGGGACCAGGCGATGTACAGCTCGGACGAGGTGGGGGCGGTGGTGAGTCGCTTCGGCGGCTGCTCGATGGCGTTGGTGTCGAGCAGGTAGATGTCGCCCTGGCCGGTGCGGGCGGAGGTGAACGCGATCCAACGGCCATCTGGGCTCCACTGGGGACCGCCATCGGCGCCGGGGGAGACCACGATGGGGCTCTGGTCGATGTAGAGGTTGTAGTCGCGGTCGGGACCCGAGGCGGCGTAGACGAAGGCGTTGATGTGGGCGGGAGCCCAAGACAGCTCGTGCACCACCATGTCGCTGTCCGCGGTGGCGAAGCCCGCGGTGATGGCCGAGGCTCCACGCGCCATGGGGCGCACCTGGTTGGGCTGGCCCTGGCCCGGGATCAGGATGTACTGCTCGATGGCCTTGCGGTCGTGGTAGTTGACCTCGAAGGCCAGGCGCGATCCGTCGGGTGACCAGCGCGGGCTCTGGCAGTTGGCATCGTAGGCCGGGCTGATAGGCCGGGCCTTGGCCAGCACGACGGCGGGCAGGAGGAGGCTGGCGAGGAGAAGGGTAGTGCGGGTCATGGCGGTTTCCCGAGGGTCGCTCTCTATCTTAGAGCGCGATGGAGAGGTTTGTGAGGATCCGGATGCCGGTGGCGTGGAAGGCTCCGTCCTGGATGGTGAGCTCCACGGTGTCGTCCGCGTCGGGGTAGGCGGCGCGGGCCGCGCTGCCCACCGAGCCGAAGGCCTGGTCGATGCCGACGCGGACGCCCACGCCCAGGGCGTTGGTGCGGCCGCCCTCGCGGTAGTCCACGCCCAGCTCGAGGGCAGCGATGTGCACTCGAGCGGTACCGTAGAACCGCTCGGTGACCACGGGATCGTCCAGATCGGCGCTGCAGGTCAGCGCCCCGCGGTCATCGGTGCACTCGAAGGGCACGCCGGGCAGCAGGCCGTAGCGATAGCCGAGGAAGGGGCGGAACGCGAGCGGCCCTCCGAGCAGCAGCTCGGTGCCGACCCGGAGGCCCGCGCCGAAGGCGGCGAAGTCGCTGCTGGGCTCGTAGCCCTCGACCTCGTAGCTGCGGAAGGACTTGTCGATCGTGGCTCCCAGGAGCAGCCGTCCGATGGGCTGGGTGAAGGCGAGATGGGCTTCGATGGACGGGTGCATGTTGGAGACACGCTGACCCAGCAACACCCCGAAGCCCCCTCCGAGTTCCAAGCGCATCACCTGCAGGGCGGCCATGCCCCGTGAGCCGAGGGCCGACAGGGGCAGCTGCAGGGTGTCCTGCTTGCCGGGCCGGATGGTGACCTCGTGGCCGTTGACGAGGTAGGTGGCCGCGGGGAGCCAGATGGTGACCGGGAGCTTGGTGGTGTCGGTGAGATCGAGGGTCTTGCGGTTCACGAAGCGCTTGAGCTCGGGGTCGAACAGGGTGCTGGTGAGCTCGAGCTGCAGGCGCGAGCTGATGCCCTTCTGGGGGCCGATGACCTCGACGGCGCCGTAGGTGCTCTCGTAGAACTCCACCAACTGCCAGCACGCAGCCTGCTGGTCGGCGTCCTCGGTCAGCCCGGCTGCGACGCGGGCGTGCTCGGTGGCACGTCCGACCTCGAGCAGCTCGTACAGGACCTGGGACAGCAGCCAGTGCACGTCGAAGCTCTGGGACCCCTCGGGGGAGGTGAGGGCGCGCAGCAGCTCGTCACGCGCATCGGCGTGCCAGCCCTTGCGGATGAAGAGCTTGGCCTGGTCGACGGCGTGGCTGGACGAGGCTTCCTGGGCCGCCACGGGGGCTGCCTGGAGCAGCAGGGCCAGCAGCAGGAGATAGCGCATCACGGGGACGCTCCTGGACAGACGTGGTGGCAGGCGACCCGGTGCCGCGGCGAGTCGGGGGTGCTCTCTGGGGCGCACAGCTGCGGGGCCTGCAGGGCGCACTCAGGCAGCGACACGGGGCAGGGGCCCAGGTAGGGGCAGCCCTCGGTGCCGCGTCCTGCGGGGGTGGCCTCGATGCTGGGTGGGGCATCGACCTCGAAGCCGGCAGCCAGCAGCAGCGCGCGAGTGTAGGGGTGGTGCGGGAGCGCACCGATGGAGCCCACCGGGAGCTCCTCGACCACCCTCCCGGCGTACATCACAGCGATGCGTTCGCAGGCGTAGGTGATCAGAGGGATGTCATGGGAGATGAAGAGGTGGCCTCGCTCGGGGCCCCGGGTAGCGAGCAGCAGGTCGGTGATCTCGGCCTTGAGGGCGGCATCCAGGCCTGCGGTGGGCTCGTCTGCCACGGTGAGGTGGGGATCGGCGATGAGCAGCCTCGCGATGCCCACCCTGCGCTTCTCGCCGCCGGACAGCGCATAGGGCAGCCCGTCGAGCCGGTGAGCGATGCCCACCCTCTCGGCCGTGTCCAACACCAGCTCTCCGGCGTCGCGCTCCGGCTGGTGGAGCCGCGAGGACTCGTGCAGGTGTTCCCGGACCGTGAGGCCGGGATTGAGGGAGGCATCGGGGCTCTGGAGCAGCAGCTGGGCACGGCCCCGGAGGCTGCGCAGCTCCCCGCGAGACAGGGAGTCGAGGGGCTCGCCGAGCAGCTCCACCTCGCCCCGCTCGAAGGCCACCAAGCCCAAGGCCGCGCGCACCAGGGTGGTCTTGCCGGAGCCGGACTCGCCGATGAGACCTACGCTCTCACCCGGCGAGACGTGCAGATCCA
>CAZHIK010000658.1:0-5595 GCA_964532635.1 uncultured Enterobacterales bacterium | reverse complement strand
CTTCACAGACGAACTGCTCGCAGCCTTCGACCGCGGGGAGTTCGCACTCCGGGGTGACACCGAGCACGCCGAGCGCGCGTTTCGTGCCGCCACCCGCGCGGTGTCGAGCAAGCACACCCGCTGGGTCGTGCACGTCGAGGCACCCAAGGGCAGACCGGTCGAGCATGTCGTCGGCTACCTCGCCCGGTACGTCAAGCGTGTCGCTATCGCCGACGCCAGGGTCCTGACAATCACCGACACCACCGTGATCATCGCCACCCGCCAGGGGCCGTGCACCCTCGAGGGCGGCGAGTTCGTGCGGCGATTCCTCAACCATGTGCTGCCCCGGTCTTTCAGAAAAGTCCGCTACTACGGGCTGTATGCCCCTGGAAACGCCAAGCTGCGCCTCGAGCGGGCGAGAGAGCTGCTGCTGGACCACGGCGACGATGAGGTCGAGCCCCAGCCCGAGCCGCCTGCCTGGACGAAGAAGACCAGGGCCGCTACCTGGCGCTGCCCAGCCTGCTGCAGCCACCGGACCCACCGCGTCTTCGTCCTCGCCCACGGCGTCGTGCGCATCGCGAGGGCGCCACCGTGACCTCCCCGCGAGCCGAGAACCACTGCGCCCAGGTGCCCGACAACGTTGGGCCGGGACGACTGCGGCCGGGCAGTGCGAGCGGCACCTCGAGGGGACGCCGAGCTGAACCTGACCGAGCCCGCAGCCGGCGAACGAGCACCGCTGAACCGGGCCGGGAGAACCGGACACCATCGAGCGACTCCAACCCAGCGCACACCCCGGGTGCTATCTCCGCATAGAGGCTCCTGGGTGCCGAAGGGCGCGTTCAACGGCGCATAGGAACAGCACCTGGGCCAGCGGTGGGACCCCTGCGGTCTTGCGGCTGTTCCTTTGCGCTATGAGTTTATGAGTTTATCGGCGGTACGTTGAGCAGGGCAGAACGCGCAGTTGAACAGAGCGAAACACTCTGTTAAGCTGCGTGCATGATGAAGACCCACCACCTCGAACACGCGCTGCACACTCTGGGTCAGATCCTCTTGGACCGTGGGCTTTCCTACGACCTCGTCGCGATCGGCGGGGGGGCCCTCCTTCTCCAGGACCTCGTTCATCGCCCCACCGAGGACATCGACATCGTGGCGCGCGCCGAAGGAGAAGCCTGGGTCTCTGCGAAGCCGTTCCCCGAGCCTCTGGAGAGCGCTGTCCGCCATGTCGGGCAGGCCCTGGCTCTGCCTCTGGCGGAGGCTGCAGGGACGGACTGGCTGAACCCAGGTCCAGCCATCCTGCTCCGACTGGGACTCCCTGATGGCTTCGATGAGCGTCTCGAGGTCCGACGGTACGGCGGACTCGTCCTCCGACTCGCGTCCAGGTTCGACCTCATCCATCTCAAGCTGTGGGCCGCGACCAGTTCATCGCGCCGTTCCAGGCTGCGGATCGATCTGGACGACCTGCGGCAACTGAATCCCACGCCTGACGAGTGGAGAGCCGCGCTCCTCTGGTGTGCGAGCCTGGACGGCCGCCCTGACTTCTTCCGTTTCCACGCCAAGCCAGTCTTGGATGAACTCGGCGTACAGTTGGAGATGGAAAATGCGGAATGAGATTGCCTCGGCCGCTCGCGACCTCACGTGGGGGATCTGGAGAGAGCTGGGCGTGCCCGGTGTGGTTCGTCTGACCGGGTGTCCGGTGGTCGATCCCGAGTGGCTGGTCGTACACACGCCGTTCCTGGCGCTTCCGGACTCGAGGCTCGACGAACTCGCTTTCGCCTGGTGCGTGCACAACCACGCATCCATCAGCACCCGTCGTGTTCGAGCGGTCGCCTCGAAGGCGACCAAGGAAGTCTCCGACGCCTTCTGGGCATGGTCATCCGAACTCCGCTCCCACGCGAGGGTCAACTGGGTCGACGCCCGAGAGGCCAAGCCATCCGACCGGCACGTTCGCCGCATGGTACCGGACCTGGGGCGAACCTCCATGGCTTCGCTTCGCGCCCGAGCTGTCTTCGGCGTCGGCGCGAGGGCTGACGTCGTCTGTGCCTTGCTCGAGAAGAAAGGCGAGTGGATCAGAACCAGCGATCTCGTTGGCCAGGGGTACTCGAAGAACGCGGTAGCAGCCGTCTTGAAGGACCTCGAGCGGGCGGGCCTGCTGTCGTCCGCCAAGAGAGGAAACGCTGACGTCTACAAGTCCGCTGCAACCCTTGTGCTGGAGTCGCTCCTGGATTCGCGCGGGGCACCCTGGCTTGCCTGGGACCACGTCTTCGGAGTCATGACCACCTTGGTGCTTCTCGAACGGGCTGCGACAAAACCCGATGCAGTGCGTCTCGTAGAAGCTGACCAGGCGCGGCGACGGGTTGCGACCTCGGCAGCAGAACTCGGATGGCCAGAACCACCCATGACTTCCGCGACTCCCGACGGCTTCGAGTCCATGCTCGTCTGGGGCCTGGACCGGCTCAACGCCCTCGGAGCCACCTGGGCGGGCGATGGTGGCCAGGGTCGAACACGGCGATCCTGACCGACCCCGCTTCGCGGGGCGGCAGATCGCCAAGACGTTGAACAGCACCTGGGCCAGCGGTGGGACCCCTGCGGTCTTGCGGCTGTTCCTTTGCGCTATGAGTTAGTTACACCGACGCGGCAACGATGGTGGTAAGCGGTAGGGGGCGGCACCTATTCACGCTTGACGTTATTAACGCCTCGCATTAATACCTGACCATGATCGTATCCTTCGAGTGTCCAGCGACCGAGAAGTTCGCCAGCGGCAGACGGGTCAAGCGGTTCGTGAACATCGAGTCGGTAGCCCGACGCAAGCTCCGGCAGCTCCAGATTGCCGGGCGACTCGAAGACCTCCGCGTCCCACCCGGCAACCGCCTCGAGGCCCTGAAAGGAGATCGCAAGGGCCAGCACGGCATCAGGATCAACGACCAGTTCCGCGTCTGTTTCCGGTGGACCAAGGCCGGCCCCGAGGACGTCGAAATCGTGGACTACCACTAGGAGAATCACCATGGTCAAGCTAGCACCAGTCAGCCCCGGCGAACTCCTGATGGAGGAGTTCCTGACCCCGATGGGGATCACCCGCTACCGCCTCGCCAAGGAGATTGGTGTTCCGCCACAGCGGATCGGAGACATCGTCGCGGGCAAGCGCTCCATCACTGCGGATACCGATCTGCGGCTCTGTCGCTTCTTCGGCCTCTCGAATGGCTACTGGCTCCGTGCCCAGGTCGCCTATGACACAGAGATCGCAGAAGAGAAGCTGGCCGATGTGTTGGCGCAGATCACGCCGTGGTCGGAGCACGCAGCGTAGGTGGGCGCGGTGTAACCAGGCAATCCTACCGCCTCGCTTCGCGAGCGGCAGATTGCCAGCACGTTAGCGACCCATCACGGTCGCCGCGCCAGTGCGCATGAATCACCTTGGAAGGCCGGTATCGAGCGTGGCCGCTCTCTCCCCTTGCCGGTGGTGGAGCAATGTGTGACTCTTTGTGTGGAAAAGGAGTCATCATGCCCACGAACCTCAACCTCAACGACGAGCTGATCAAGAAGGCAGTGCGCCTTGGAAGGCACCGCTCGAAGAGAGAAGCGGTCAACAAGGCCTTGGAGGCCTACGTGGCTCAACTGCAGCGTCTGGAGTCGTTGAAGGCTCTTGGTACGTTCGACTTCGATCCGGACTACGACTACAAGTTGGCACGGTCGGCATAGTCGGGGGAGCAGGCGGTGTTTGTCATCGATACCTCGGTGTGGTCCCGTGCGCTTCGTCGGCGCAAGAGCAGTGGGAGCGAGTCCGCGGAAGCAGCTCTGATCCGAAGGTTGGTGCTCGAAGACGAACCCATCGGTCTGCCTGGCATCGTCCTCCAGGAACTGCTGTCGGGTGTCCGCACCAAGAAGGAGTTCGAGCGGCTGCGCAAGGTGCTCGATCCCTTTGTTGTTCTCCTGGCCACAGAGGAACTCCATCTCCTCGCGGCTTCGCTCTTCAACACCTGCAAGTCGCAGAGGCTCAACGTCAGCCCGACCGATGTTCTGATTGCCGCGACCGCATTGCAGTGTAGTGGTACGCTCATCACCGCAGACAACGACTTCAGGCGCATGGCCGAGTACATCGACCTCGCCATCCGCTTCGTCGAGTAGTGGCGTGGGAGCCACGACAGAGGACCACCCGGGAGGTGCCTCCAGGCTTGGTGTGACGATGGTGGTCGTTCCAGGAGGTCGTGGGGGCTCCGGCGTCGAGCCACCGCGATCGGTCAGGCCGCGCAGCTCCGCAGGCGATGTCGGTAGCCATCGCAGCGCTGTTGCCGTCACGGCTGCAGCCAGGAAGCTGGGCCGCTCTCAGTCAGCCTTGTCCCAGGCCGAGGATGGTTGCTCGGGTAACACCGCGATCCCGACGGGCGGGCTTCGCCGGCCGCAGATCGCCCTGGCGACGGCTCGGGTCATCAGAGGGCTGGACTGCTCTGCGGCGCGTGCTCCCCCGCTCCGGGGGGGCAGATCCCGAGCGACCACTTCGTCGCGGGATGGCGGTGTCAGGGGACGCCATGCTGCTCGCCCTCCATCCCTTCGGGGGCCTTGGAGGTATGTACGTTAGGCTGGTGCGCGTCCCGACCTTGGTGGCTCGAGGTTTCGCCATGCCCCACAAAACTGGCTTCCGCGCTTTTGTACTCCGTGTCCTGGGAGCCGCGGGCGGAGCGCGCTCCACCGAGCTGTTGGCGGCCGGCTGTTGTCGGGCCTTGACCGAGGTGGTGGGCTGCCGTGTGGTGGAGCTCTGGCTACCGGAGGAAGGCGGCCTGGCGCGGTGGCGGCTGGACGCGGTGGAGGATCACTTCGCGCGTGGGCCTACCCTGGGCTCCCAGCTCGTCCAGGAGCTGCGCTTGGCCGGGGTCGGGGGCGCACCCGAACCGAACGTCGCGGCCCAGCACCTGGTGGCGCTCGTGCGCGCTGCTCTGGGGGAGGACGTCGGCGGGCTGGCCTGTGGTCGCTTGGGTCCCCATCCACGGGTCACCGGCATGCTGGTCCTCGCTGGCTGTGCCGACGAAGAGCTCGCGTTGCTGGATGAGTCGCTCCTGGGTGACTTGACCCAGGTTCTGTCCGCGGCTCTGGTTCATCGCCAGCTCCAACATGCGCGGCGTGAGCGCGTCAAGGAGCTGTCCTGCCTCTACGCCCTGGCCAAGCTGGCCACCGAGCCCGGGCTCGATCTCGAGGGCTCACTGCAGCGGGTGGTCGCGCTCCTGCCGCCGTCCTGGCAGCACCCCGAGTACACCGCGGCGCGCCTGGTGCTCGACGGCACCACCTTCACCACCCGCCCCTTCGACCCCTCCTGGTCCGCTCAGCGAGCCGCCATCGTCGTTGGAGACCTCCACCGGGGCTTCGTCGAGGTCGCCTACACCCGGTCCATGCCCGCCCAGTTCGAGGGGCCATTCCTGGAGGAAGAGCGCCACCTGCTGGACACCGTCGCCCGCGAGGTCTCCACGCTCATCGAGCGCAAGGCCGCCATCGAGGATCGGATCGCTCTGCAGGATCAGCTCCAGCACGCCGATCGCCTGGCCACCATGGGCCATCTCGCCGCGGGTGTCGCCCACGACCTCACCGCCCACCAGCCAGGATCCCTGGCGCCCATCTCCCAGGATCCCGCCT
>CAZHIK010000657.1:0-5601 GCA_964532635.1 uncultured Enterobacterales bacterium | reverse complement strand
AGACCTCGAAGGGTAGCTCGCCCATCATGTGCTTCATCACCCGAAAAGCGGTGCCGCACTCGCAGATCACCACCTTCTTGGCCTCGAGTCGCTGGGCCTCGTCGATGATGCGCTGTGAGATCTCCCGGGTCTTGGTGGGGTTGCCCACGAAGGCCCCGAAGTTGACCGCTTCGAAGTAGGACAAGGACCACTTCTCGCCCGCCGCGTTCATGATGGCGGCCGCCGAGATGATGGAGTGCTTGCCCGCCAGGGCCACGTACAGCACATCGCAGTCCTGGATGTCGAGGGGCACCACCTCGTCTCCACCCTCACTGCGCCACTTCTCGATGATCTCACTCTCGAGGTTGCGCGCGGCTTGGGCGAAGTTGTCCTTGGTGTCGCGGTAGGTCTTGCCCTTGGCCACGGACATGTCGGCCAGCATGTTGAGCACCATGGGGGCCTGGCCCGCCACGTTGAGCAACTGCTTGGCGATGCCCTGGATCTGCTGGGTGTCGATGCCGAAGGGGCACACCGTCATGCAGCGGCGGCAGCCGGTGCAGGTGTAGGCGGTGTCGTAGACCTTCTTCATCCACGCCTCGTCCAGCTCGACCGCTTCTTCGAAGACGGGCACCAGCTTGCCGCCCACGGTGAAGTAGCGCTCGTAGAGCCGACGGATGTTCTGGGCCCGAGCCACCGGGGTGTGCTCGATCCTGGGATCGGAGAGGTAGGCGTGGCAGGAGTCCATGCACAGACCACAGCGGATGCAGCCGTCCATGTACAGGCGCACTGCGTGGGTGAGCTTGGCTCCAAGGGCGTCGATGATCTTCTTCTGGGTCTCGGCGTCCATGACTAGACCCTCCGCAGCCGGTTGAGCGGGACCGCCATGAAGGTGTGCATCACCTTGGAGAACGGCAGCACCATCAGGAACAGGTTGGCCAACAGCACGTGTACGGCCACCACCACCGTGTGGGAGTTGACGAACATGCCCTGGATGGGGGACTCGAGGGACAGCTGCGCCAGCTTGTCGAACCAGTGGTTGGCGATCTCGGCCTTGGTGATCACGAAGCCGATGGGCTCGTTCCAGGAGTTGGTCCAGGAGATGGAGGCGCCGATGAGGAAGAGCAGCAGCAGCAGGTAGTAGTCGGCGGGCACCGAGATGAGACGCACGGGCTCACGGAACCGGCGGTGCATGAAGTACAGCAGAGGCACGGTGAACAGCAGCCCACCCAGGCCCGCGCCGACCATGTGCCGGGACTCTTCGGGGTAGATGCTCACACCAGGGAACAGATCGATGTGGCCCAGCAGGATGACCACCAGGCCCACATGGAACGCCACCAGGAAGGCCCAGAACACCGGCGCCTTCTTCATGATGGTGGGCCAGGTGAGCGCCTCGACCAGCGCCTTCACCGCCCCGCCGGGCTGGCGCGGGAAGAGGGCCAGCGTGTGGGGATGCTCAGGCGCCCGGAGGATGTTCACCATCCGCCAGGCGATCCCGATGATGCACCAGGCCACGGCCAGGTACACCATCGGAACCATGATGAAGTAGTAGAGCTTGTCGAGCATGGTCGTTGCCGGCGCTACTTGTTGCGCTTGACCCAGATCTTGATGGGGTTGCCCTGCTCGGTGCCCAGGACCTCGTTGCCGGTGGTGCTGGCCCAAGCGGGGAAGTCGGACAGGGAGCCGGGATCGGTGGTGTGGATCTCGAGGATCTCACCCACGGCCACGGTGCCGATGTCCTGCGCCATCTTCACGACGGGCATGGGGCAGGGCAGACCCTTGTAGTCACAGACCTTGGCAACGTTGTAGTCGGACATGATGATTCTCCTTGTTGGAGTTCGGGTTTCGTCTCTATGGGGATGCGATTCGTCTACAGGAACAGCTGCACGGAGCTGTCGTTGGCGTCGGCCAGGAAGGTGGCCACTCCGCAGAAGTCCATGTCGGGGTAGTCGATGAGCTCACCGCGCTGGAAGCCCATGAGATCCATGGACATCTCGCAGACCTTGATCTTCACCCCGGTCATCGCGGCCACCTCGAAGAGCTGGTCGAGGCTGGCGGTGTTCTTCTTCTTCATCAGGTCCTTGAGCATCATGGTGCCCATGCCACCCATGTTCATCTGGGACAGCGTGAGCTTGTTGCGGCCCGTGGGGAGCATCCAACCGAACATGGTGGACATCAGATCCTTGCCGCCGGCGACCTTGGCGGGGTCACGCAGGGCCGCGGTGCCCCAGAACGTGAAGAACAGCACCACCTCCATGCCCATCGCTCCCGCGCCGGTGGCGATGATCATGGCGGCCATCATCTTGTCGAGATCGCCGCTGAACACGATCATGGAGAGCTTGTTCTTCTTGCCCTTGGGCTGGGCCTCGACCTGGGCCTTCAAGCTGGCGGCGTAGTTGCCGGCGGTCTTGGCCATGAGTTGAGTCCTCGCGGGGGGGGAGCAGGGGAAAGGGGGCCGGCGCTGCGGCTAGCGCTTGCAGCCGGCGATGCAGCCGAGCAGATCCACCAGGCGGGGCTCGGCCAGGGTGTAGCGAGAGACGCCGCTGTCCTTGGTGACCTCCACCAGGCCAGTCATGCGCAGGATGCGGAGTTGCTGGGAGACCAGGGCCGGTCGCAGGCCAAGGCGCTCGGCCAGATCGCCGACGCGCTCGTCGGACTGGCACAGCATGGCCACCAGCTGCAGCCGGACGGGATGGCCCAGGGCCTTGAGCATCTCGGCCATCTTCTGGGCGTTGTCTTCGTTGATTCCAGGCTGACTCACTTTTCTCTCTATCTCGCGATTTCTCGATATCTGCTTTTCTCTACATCGCACAGATACCGGCGGGCAAGAAGTGTTGCGAGATTATTTTTCCCCGGGGGTCCTCATGTCGTCCCACAGGACGCGATATCCACCTCCCATGAGCGCGAATCCTCCCATCGTGGTCCAGAAGTACGGCGGCTCGTCGGTCGCCGATGTCGAAAAGCTGCTGGCCGTGGCCCGCCGGGTGGTGGCCACCCGCGAGCAAGGCAAGCGGGTGGTGGTGGTGGTGTCCGCCATGGGCAACACCACCAACGAGCTGCTGGGGCTCGCCCGCCAGGTCTCCCCTTCCCCGGGGAGACGGGAGCTGGACATGCTCATCTCGGTGGGCGAGCGCATCACCATGGCGCTGCTGAGCATGGCGGTCTCGGACCTGGGGGTCCCGGCCGTCAGCTTCACCGGCTCCCAGTCCGGCATCATCACAGACGAGAACCACAGCGCCGCGCGGGTGATCGAGGTGCGGCCCCAGCGCATCCGGCAGGCGCTCGAGCAGGACAAGATCGTGATCGTGGCCGGCTTCCAGGGGGTCAGCCGATCCCGCGAGGTCACCACCCTGGGCCGGGGCGGCTCGGACACCCCCGCCGTGGCCCTGGCCGCCGCCCTGAGCGCAGATCACTGTGAGATCTGCTCCGATGTCGACGGTGTCTACAGCGCGGATCCACGCAAGGTGCCCACCGCCCGCCATCTGGACCGGTTGAGCTTCGACGAGGCCCTGGCCCTGTTCCGGGCCGGCTCCAAGGTGCTCAACGCCGAGGCCACCGCCTTCGCTGCCCACCACGGCATCGTGCTCGAGGCGGTCAAGACCGACGGCGGCACACGCTCCACCCGAGTGGAGCCCACCTGGCCGGAGATCCCCTCCCGGGTGGCGGCGGTCACCGTCGATGGCCTGCTCGACCTCGTGCAGCCAGGACCCGGCGGCCTCGCCGAGCTGCTGCACTTCCTGGACACCCACCAGGTGCCGGTGCGTTCCACCCGCGGCGATGGCGCCCTGATCGATCGCCGGGACTTCCACCACCGGGCCACCATCACCTGGCCCGACGGCGTCAGCAGCCAGCCGGTGGCCGTGGCCACCGCCGCGGGCGCCAGCTGTGGGCGCCTGCCCTTGCTACGCCGAGGCTGCCGGGTGCTGGCCGAAGCTGGCTTCGTGCTGATCGGCGCCGAGGCCGACGGCGACCGGCTGGCCTGGATCCTCGAACCCTGCGACGAAGACCACGCCCAGGCCCTGCTCCATCGCGCGCTGATCGAGCGACCTCAGTCCCCCAGCAGCTGAGCCACCCGCTCGCAGAGTGCTCGGCGCCCGAAGGGCTTGTGGAGCAGCGAGACGCCGTCTTCGAGCACCCCGTGCCGCGCGATGGCGTCGTCGGTGTAGCCGGAGATGTAGAGCACCCTCAGCGCTGGCCGCTCTGCAGAGAGGCGGTCGGCCAGGTCCTTGCCGCTCATGCGAGGCATGATCACGTCGGTGATCAGCAGATCGATGGAACGGCCGTGAAGCTCCCAGAGCTCGAGGGCCTGATGGGCCTGGGCGGCAGTGTGCACCCGATAGCCCGCCCCCTCGAGGATGCGCTTGGCGATGGCGCGTACCGCCCGCTCGTCCTCCACCAGCAGGACGGTGGCGCTGCCCCCTGTCACGGGAGCGTCGGTCGAAGCCGATGGAGCGGGCTCGACCGCGTCCGCCCTGGGCAGCAGCAACCGGAAGGTGCTGCCGTGGCCGGGCTCGCTGTCGAGCAGCACGCAGCCCCCGCTCTGCTCGAGGATTCCATAGACCATGGCCAGCCCCAGCCCCGAGCCCTGGCCCCGGTGCTTGGTGGTGAAGAAGGGCTCGAAGACGCGCTCGGCCACCTCCGCTGCCATGCCCACTCCCGTGTCGATGACCTCGAGCGTCACGTACTCACCCGGCTCGATGTCGCGCGCCGAGAGCAGCGGATCGCCAGCCTCGATCCCGATCGTGGAGCTTCGCAGGGTGAGGCGACCGCCCTGGGGCATGGCATCCCGGGCGTTGACCGCGAGGTTCATGATCACCTGCTCGAGCTGGCCCCGGTCGGCCCACACACCCCACAGCTCGGGTTGGAGCTCGTGGACCAGCTCGATGTCTTCGCCGATCAAGCGGCGCATCATGCGATCCAGATCCGACAGCACCGCGTTGAGATCCAGGTGCCGGGGCTCGAGGACCTGCTTGCGGCTGAAGGCCAGCAACTGGCTGGTCAACGCGGTGGCCCGCTCGCCCGCGGCCAGGACCTCCTCGAGATCCACGCGCGCAGGAGCCCCCGGCTCCATGTCCTCGAGCACGAAGCCCGCGTAGGTGTTGATCACCGTGAGCAGGTTGTTGAAGTCGTGAGCGATCCCCCCCGCCAGCAGCCCCACGGTCTCCATCTTCTGGGCCTGGTGCAGCTGCTCGAGCAGGACACGCTGCTCGCGCTCCGCGGCCTGTCGACGCTCCATCTCTCTGGAGAGATCCAGGAACTGGGCCTCGAGGGAGCCGAGCAATTCGCCTACGCTGCGCTGCTGCTCCCGCGCGAAGCGGCGCACCTCCCGCAGCTGGAGGGCGTGGTCCACCAGCAGGCCCGCGAGCAGCCCACAGGCCGACGCCAGCACGCAGGTGCTCACGGGCAGGCTCGTCAGCACCGCTCCCAGCATCCACAGCACCCCCAGCCCCATGCCACCCAGTGTGAAGGTCCAGCCCACGCGCTCCTGCCAGCGCAGCTCGTAGACGCAAGCGTCGTCGCCATCATGAACACAGGCTCTCTCGGAGACCTCGGCATCGGGCAGCCCCCACACCCGACTTTGACAGTTGCAGGTACATGAAGGGCCGAAATCGGGGTCCCAGAACG
>CAZHIK010000656.1:0-5605 GCA_964532635.1 uncultured Enterobacterales bacterium | reverse complement strand
CCGCGAAGCGCACCCGAGATCGGCAGGGTGGCGCGCAGGGAACGCGTGTAGATCTCGCGGCTCGCCGCCAATATCCCCGCCGCCTTCCCGGACGATTGTTCATGCGGACCGCGTCCAGTGACTTCCTGGCGGGGCATCGAGACTGCTCACGGTGGCGGGACCGCGCCGGAATCTCACCGGCTTCCCTTGACACGTTGTGGCTGGATCGAGTTTTGAAGCCGCGACAGGACGACCCCGCCGCGGTGGCCGCGGGGTAATCCACGCCCCCCCGGGGCGCAACAGGGCCGAGCGCTATTCCTGGGCCTCGAGCCAGCGCTCGGCCTCGAGGGCCGCCATGCAGCCGCTGCCCGCGGCGGTGATGGCCTGGCGGTAGGTGCTGTCCTGGCAGTCACCGGCGGCGAACACACCGGAGATGTTGGTGGAGGCGGTGCCGGGCTTGGTGATGATGTAGCCGGCGTCGTCGGTGTCGAGCCACTTGGCGAAGGGCTCGGTGTTGGGGGTGTGGCCGATGCCCAGGAACATGCCGGTGCAGGGGATGGTGCGGCGCTCACCGGTGCGGGTGTCTTCCACCACCACGCCCTCGACGGCGTTCTCGCCCACCACGTCCACCGGCTGGCTGAACAGGGCCCACTCGATCTTGGGGTTCTTGCGGGCGCGGTCACCCATGACCTTGCTGGCGCGCAGCTCGCCGCGGCGGTGGATGATGGTGACCTTGGAGGCGAAGCGGGTGAGGAAGATGGCTTCCTCCATGGCAGAGTCGCCGCCGCCGACGACCACGATCTCCTGGCCACGGAAGAAGAAGCCGTCGCAGGTGGCGCAGGCGGAGACGCCGCGGCCCTGGAGTCGGATCTCGTTGTCGAGGCCGAGGTAGCGGGCAGAGGCCCCCGTGGCGATGATCACGGTCTTGGCCAGGATCTCCTCGCCGCCGTCGATGCGGAAGCGAAGAGGGGTCTCGTCGAACCAGGTCTCTGCCACGCGCTCGGGTCGCAGGGTGGTGCCGAAGCGCTCGGCCTGGGCCCGCAGCTTGGCCATCAGCTCGTTGCCGTCGACGCCGTCGGGGAAGCCGGGGAAGTTCTCCACCTCGGTGGTGATGGTGAGCTGGCCTCCAGGCTGCAGGCCCTCGAAGACCACGGGCTCGAGGTTGGCGCGAGCGCTGTAGATGGCAGCGGTGAGCCCGGCGGGGCCGGAGCCGAAGATTGCAACGTCGTGGACGGTGGACATGGAGCCTCCTGGGAAGGTCGTTTCCTATACCCCGAGCCTGTCGGGGACAAGCGCCGCGGGCGCACGGGAGCAAGATGCGGCAGCCCCTCGAAATGTTTCGTGCGGGCGAGTACAGCCCGCCTGCCGTCGCGCGCCTGCGCGCAGGCACGAGAGCGCGCAATCGGCCTGCCCGACGTGAGTGGAGAAAAAAATGTACGCGGGGCTGGAACGCCCGAGCAGTCCTGCCGATGAGCCTGGTGAAGGCCCCAACCCATCGCACCCCCGAACGAAAACCATAGGAGTTCCAGATGAACCATCGCACCCTCATCGTCTGGCCCGTCGTCGCCCTGGTCGGCTTCGTCAGCAGCGGTACCGCGAACGTCGCCGAGAGCTCCTCCCCAACGCCCACTCGCTGCATCGCCCGCTGGCACATGCCGGCTGAGGACTGTCGGCTCCAAGAGCCGATCCGCGTCGAGGCCCTAGGCCGCGACGAGGGCCAGGCACGCGAGCTCGCCCTGGACCGCCTGGTCACGGCGATGGCCGCCACGCGCGAGTCCCACGCCCTGGGCGCCCCCAACATCATGCGGGCCGTGGTCATGAACGCCACCCGGGCCTGCGAACAGCACCTGGTGGAAGAGGCCGTGGTCACCTGCTTCCCCGAGCCCCACCTCCGCGAGGCGCGCTACTGCCGCCTGGCCCTGCCCGTCGCCCAGTGCGGCTCCGGCCACGGCTACGCGGTCGAGGGCCGTCCCTGGCGCGACGGCGAGCGGGCCCGCGCCGAGCTGTGCAGCGGCCTGGCCGACAACCTGGACTACCTGTCGGACGACCCCCAGGCCGTGAAGGCCTGCGAGTCCCAGTGCTGGCAGACCAGCCGCCTGGAGTGCGGCATCCTGTAGGTCGAAGCTACCAGTAGCCTTCGCTGGCCGTCATGCGGAGCTCGAGCAGGCGCTCGGGCTCCGTGGCTTTTGCGTGAGGGGCGCCCGGGCCCGTGCGGATCTCGATCATGGTCTGGCGCAGCTCGAGGGCCTCGGCCCAGCGCGGCCCGGTCTGATCCCGCGGCGGTGTGCGACCCTCGGTGACGTCGAAGAGGTTGTAGAACCGGATGTCGGTCTTGCTCGCCCGATCCAGGGACACGGGGTGCTGCAGGAAGTCGGTGAGATCGCTGTTCAGAGCGGTGCTGTGGTGGATCATCGTGCGAAAGCGAAGCAGCAGGTCGCCCTGCCTGAGGGAGAGCATGTCCCCCACCTCGGCGTAGGCCCTCCCCGGCCCGAGGGCGGCAGGATCCTGCGACAGCAGGTCGAGCGGCTCCACGCCAGCGGGCGGGACCGCGTCGGCCCGTGCCAGCAGGGTGGGCAGCACCGCCCGCAGCTCCACCACGGTGTCGACCCCACCCGACTCCCGCACCGCCGAGCCCAGCAGGTGCAGGGGAACGTGCAGGGTGGACTCGTCCAGCAGAGCCGGTGCCATCAGCTGGCTGACGTTGGCCACCCTGCGCCGCCCCCCCTCGAGCTGGATGCCGTGGGGTGAGGTGAGCACCACCAGCAGCGGCCGCGAGGAGGCCCCCTCGAGTTCATCGATCAGCGCAGCCAGCTCCACGCCGAGCTGGCCAGCGATCCGCAGGTAGCTGGCCTCGGCTTCCGCGCTGTCGGGTGGGGCCCCGGGTCCGCGGCGCCCGCGCGGCACGGCGTCCATGGGATCGGCCAGCTGGAGCAGGACCAGCCGAGGTTCATCGGACTGCTCCCACCAGCCCAGCAACTGCTCGCGCAGCTGTGCCCAGGGGGTGGCGAAGCCCGGCTCACCCGCCGCCAGCTCCACCGAGTGCTGGAAGTGGCCGGCGAGGGCCGCCTGCTCGAGGTAGCCTCGGTGCAGGTGGGCCGTACGCCAGCCGTAGGCCGCCAGGGCCAGGGGCAGGGTGGCCCGCTCCTTGGGCAGCGCGGAGCACCAGGGCTGCGCGTCGAGGGACGACCGATCGAAGTCCACGTAGCCACACAGCGGGATGGCCGATGGGTAGATGCCCGTGAGCAGCGAGCCCAAGCTCAGGTGGGGGGAGATGCTCTGGCTGTAGGCCTGCCCGAAGCTACGGCGCGGCAGGTCCCCGAAGGGCGCCAGCAGCGCAGCCTCGGCGCCGGGCTGCTCCATCGGATCGGCGCGCAGCCCAGACACCAGGACCAGCAGCATGTCCGGCTGGGCCTCCATGTCCTTGCGGGGCTGGCAGCCCACCAGCCACAAGCAGACGAGCGCCAGCAGAGTGAGGACTCGGTGCACGGCATTCACCGGGCCACCGCCTCGGCGTCGAGCACCAACCGCAGCCCCTGGCCCGCCACGCGTGCGTGTCGCTGGCGTGGATAGCGGAAGGCCGAGCGCGCCATGTCCGCGACGAACCAGGCGCCGCCTCCTCGGGTGACCCGCACGCCGGGATCAGCCCCACCGGGCTGACCGTAGGGAGCCCAGGCGTCCCAGGTCCACTCCCAGACGTTGCCGTGCACGTCGTACAGTCCCCAGGGATTGGCGCGCTTGGTGCCCACCTCGTGGATGCCCAGGCTGCCGCGCTCAGCGTACCACGCAGCGTCGGACAGGGCGTCCGGGTCGTCCCCGGTCCACCACAGCGTGGTGGTACCAGCGCGGGCCGCGTACTCCCACTCGGCTTCCGTGGGCAGCCGGAAGCCGTGGATCTCCCGATTCCAGCGGACCGCCCCGTCCCGCTCGCAGTCCTGGACGTCATAGACCGGCTGCGCTCCCGGGTGGAGGGAGGAGAGGTGGTTGGCGAACACCAGCGCCTCGCACCAGCTCACGGCGTCGATGGGGCGCTCCAGGCTCAGGTTCTTGGGGCCGCCCTGGACGATGGCCTGTGCCACCTGCCCGCCCTGGGTGGCGAACAGAGCCCGGGTGACCTCGACCTCGGCCATCCAGAAGGTCTCGACCGCGACCTCGTGGGCAGGGTGCTCGTACTCGTAGCCGACTCCGTCGGGGCTCCCCATGGTGAAGCTGCCACCGGGCACCACGACGAAGCCCAGGGTCGCTCCCTCGCCCAGGGTGAGCTCGACGCGGTCACCGCTGGGCAGGGCCCGGAGGGCGGGCGCGGCTCCCAGCTGTGCGGGCTGACAGCCGCACACCAGCCCAGCCAGCAGGATCACACCGGTCCGGTGCGCGCGAGCGGACGACAACACAGCTCCTCCCGAGAACGACGCGAGCAGGGGCTCAGGCCCTAACCCCTCACCTCGCCCAGAGCCTGCGGTGCCGTCGAGGCCGGGATAGGCCTCAGGTGAGCACGCGAGGCCATGGCGGTTTGTGGACCACTCCTCCTGACGCTGATCTCGGCCCTCGCGGCCGAGCCCATCACGCTTCAGCAAGCCCTCGATCAGGCGGTCCGAGCCAACCTGGAGCTGCGACAGGATCGACTCGTCCTGCAGCGCAGCGAGCTGGCCATCGAGGCGGCCCGGGGGGACTTCGATCCGAGCCTCTGGGCCGGTCTCGACCGCGACGCCTCCGGGGCCATCGACGATGAAGACCACAGCCGCACCACAGGCTTCTCCACCGGCCTGTCCCAGCCCCTGGGCACCGGCGGCTCCGCCTCCCTGGCCTGGTACGGCACCCACTCCCGAGGCAGCGAGCCCGACTCCGAGTCCCACGACAACCAGCTCTACCTCGGGGTGAGTCAGCCGCTGCTCGAAGGCGCAGGCCGCTTCGCCGCCCGCTACGACCTGCGCTCGGCCCAGCGCAGCCACGCCTACCAGACCCTCGCCTACCGCGCGGCCCAGGAAGACCTCGTGGTGGCTACCGCCAGCGCCTACTGGTCCGTTGTGGGCGCCCGGGAGACCCTGGCCATCGCGCGCCGCTCCCTCGAGATCGCCCAGCAACAGCTGGCGGAGACCCGCGAGCGCCGGGACGAAGGCTTCGCGGCCCTGGGCGACGAGCTGCAGGTGGAACGCGCCGTGTACTCCGCTCGCCAGTCCGAGGTGGTGGCCGAGACCCGGGTCTCCAACGCCGAGGTCAACCTGATGCGCCTGCTGGGGCTCGACCTGGACCGGCGCGCGCCCCTGGACCTCGCCGACCTCCCCGCCGACCCCGATGCGCCCCCGAATCTCCAGCTGTCCCTCGACATCGCAAAGGAGTACAACGCGCGCTGGCTGCAGCACCGCATCCTGGTCCAGAGCGCCTCGGAGTCCCTTCAGCTGGCCCGCAACAGCAACCTCCCCTCCCTCGACCTCAGCGGCAGCGTGGGCCTGGGCTCCACTGCCGACCAACCCAGGGACGCCCGCACCCAGGTCTTCTCCGGCCACCAGCCCGCCTGGAGCATGGGCCTCACCCTGTCCATGCCCATCCCGGGCCGCGCCGAGGATCTCGAGGTCGATCAGGCCTGGCTCCAGACCCTCGAGGCCCGCCTGGCCATGGAGTCGGCCGAGCA
>CAZHIK010000655.1:0-5610 GCA_964532635.1 uncultured Enterobacterales bacterium | reverse complement strand
GGCTGTAGAAGAGCAGCGGTTGCCGCGGGGCCACCACGGCGCCGATGAGCCCGAGCTCGACGCCCCTCTGCCGGTGCGGCTGGTGGGCTTGCTGGATGAGTCGGATGATCGGAGCCTCGACCTCGAGCCCCTGGTGGAGACCGCCCGGGTCACCCACGACGTGCCTGCGGACCAGGTGGTCGCGGCCGTGCAGCTGGGCCTCGAGCGCTCGGCCGAAGTGGCGAGGCTCTTTGCCTAGGCGCGCTGTGCTCGTGGTGGTCTACTCCCCCTTGGGCAGGAACCACACGTCGCTGATCAACCCATCCTCCACCTGGTAGATGGCCACCGCCCGCACCGGCTCGCCTCCGCGGATGCCCCGCACCAGCTCGAGGTCGATGACAAACTGGCCGATGATGGTGCGCTGCTCGATGTGGATCTTCAGCTCGGGGCTGGCCTCGAACATCGCGCCGTAGGTCTCCCGCATCGCCTCGTGGCCCTGGGCGATCAGCTCACCGCTGGGATGGCGCCAGAGCTGGGCGTCGGGGGTGTAGGTGGCGATGAAGGCGTCCAGGTCCCGTGCGCCGTAGGCCTCCACCTGCTCCTGGACCACCTCTTCGGCGGTGGGTGGGACCAACACATCGGGGTCCAGGACCTCGCCACCCAGGATCACCCGATGGATGTCCTGCAGGGCACCGAGATCCACCAGGGGATCGCCATCGAGGATCAGCAGGTCCGCCAGCTTGCCCTTCTCGAGGGTGCCGAAGTCTGGCCCCTCGGCGAAGACCCACGCAGCGTCGCGGGTGGCGGCGAGCAACACATCCTCGTGGCTCATGCCTGCTTCGGCCATCAGGGCCAGCTCCCGGTGCACCGACGGGCCGTGCAGGGTGCCGATGTTGCCGGCGTCGGTGCCCATGGCCACGGGGATGCCCGCGGTGGCCATCGCGGTGAGGTTGGCGGCCATGGTGGGCTGGCGCTCCCGCAGCTTCTCGACGCGGGCCTGGTTCTTCTCGAGGGCTTCGGCGTCCAGCTCCGCCAGGGCCAGCTCGTCCCAGCTGTGCATCACCCAGGGATCCCCCAGGCGGCGCTCCACGGGCATCAGGTCCACCGCGTCGCCCAGCACCTCGGCGTAGCCCTCGTAGACCACGATGGTGCCCGTGACGATGGTGCCTCGCTCCTCCAGCAAGGCCAGGAAGGCCTCATCGACGGGGGCGTCGTCGATGCTGTGGACCAGGATGTCGGCCCCGGCTTGCACGGCAGCGCGGGCGGTCTCGAGCTGGGTGGCGTGCACGGCCACGCGCACGCCGGCCGCGTGGGCCTCCTGGATCACGGCCTGAACGATGGGCAGGCCCGGGGCGATGCCCTCTTCCGGGTCCAGGATGAACCAGACCTTAATGAGGTCGGGTGTGTGCTCGAGCTGCGCGCGCACCAGCTCCTTTGCGTGCTCTGGGCTGTCGGCCTGGATGATGGGTGGGTCGCCCAGGTCGAGCTGGGGGCGGGAGACGGTGGAGATCAGCGGGCCCGCCACGGCCACTCGGGGTGCCGCCTCGCTGTCGCGTGCCTGTTGTCGGGCCTCGAAGTTGCGGAAGGGGCCGCCCACGTCCACCACTGCGGTGACCCCGCTGGCCAGGGTGCGGGCGAAGGTGGCGTCCAGACCGCCCCAGGCGTGGTCCTGGTCGGTGGCATAGGGCCGCATGGCGTTCAGGTCGATGACGTCGGGGCGGGTGTACAGTCCGGCGGTCTGGAAGAAGTGCACGTGGCTGTCGATCAGCCCCGGGACGATGTAGCGACCGCTGTGTTCCAGCACGGTGGCGCTCTGGGGCACCCGCACGGCATCGCTGGGACCGACCCGGTGGATGCGGTCGTCCTTGATGAGCACCGTGGCGTCGGAGATGGGGGCGGCGCCGGTGCCGTCCCAGACCGTGGCGCCGACGATGGCCGTCCAGTCGGCGGCGGAGGCGGGGTGGGCCAGCAGCAGGGAGACGGTGGAACCGATCAGCAGCGTGCGGACGGGGGACATGGGGACCTCGCGCAGGGGGGAGGTTCCGCTAATGCGGTGGGCTCACTCGTCCAGGGGCCAAGCGAAGGTCGAGCCCACCGGCAGGATGTCCAGCAGGTGGTAGGTGGCGCGCTGGTAGCCCTGGTTTTGCGCGTGTCGCCAGCGCACCGGGGACCCGGGACCCCCGATGTACCAGAACAGGCCGGCGCTGCTGGAGCCACCGAGCATCATCATGGTGGAGCCGTCGGCGCTCGCCACGGGCTGCAGGAAGTACGAGGTCTGTACGGGGCAGTCGGGATCGATGTCGAAGCCGTAGCGGCTTTGGTTGTGATCGAAGCCGATGTCGAGCTGAGCCACCCACCAGCTGCAGCCGACGGCGCTGGCGCCTGTACCCACGACGAGACTGCCGCTGACATCGACCGCGCGGGCGGCTCTCGCGCTTCCTTGGAACGTACCCTCATGTGTGCTGACCTCGAAGCGCTGCCAGAAGCCGCGTGCGCCCAGCACCCGTGCGGTGAAGCTCACGCCCGCATCGAGGCAGGCCAGGCTGCCCCAGCAGTCGTCATCGTCGCAGTCCACCAGGCCGTCGTTGTCGTCGTCCAGGTCCGGGGTGTCACAGATCTCCGCGCACGGAGCCTTGTCCGCACAGAAGCCATCCTCGCAGTCCACCAGGCCGTCGCCGTCGTCGTCGCTGCCGTTGTCGCAGTCCTCGGTGTAGGCCTGTGGTCCGCAGGTCCAGGCACAGCCGGGATCGCCGCAGTCCGTCAGCCCGTCGCCGTCGTCGTCCAGCCCGTTGCCGCAGTCTTCACCGCAGAAGTCCATGCAGGTCGGATCGAAGCAGTCGGTCAGGCCGTTGTCGTCGTCGTCCATGCCGTTCAGGCACAGCTCGTGGGTGCCCCAGCAGTCCGCATCCTGCTCGTCGATCTGGTAGTCGCCGTCGTTGTCGAGGCCGTCGTGGCAGTCCAGCTCCACGTGCAGACCAGTCTCCTGGAGCTTTCCGGGACCTGGTTCATCGGGACAGCCCGACAGCAGCGCGATGAGGGCGGTGGCTATGGCGTTGTGGTTCATGGAACCTCCCCGCGACCAGGGTAGCGCGACCTACGCGAGGCTGCATTCCCTCTGTGCGCTCGGTGAGGGTGCGCAGCCGGGCCCTCCGGCGTGCCTGTGAGGTCTTGGAGCCCGGTGGGGTTTTCGTGCTCGAGGCCTTCACCAGGGCTCTGCTGGGGCGCGGATCGGGCGGACCGCCGGAGGTTCCCATGGTCGCGGTCAAAGACTGACCGGGTGGGTGAATCCGGGGGGGGCACCGGATCGGCGGGCGGATATACAAGCGCCCCACGCCACCCGGACC
This sequence comes from uncultured Enterobacterales bacterium, assembly GCA_964532635.1. GTDB lineage: Bacteria > Myxococcota_A > UBA796 > UBA796 > JAFGLY01 > CALDOK01. The sequence continues at coordinate 2,287 of CAZHIK010000655.1, read as the reverse complement.
TCGAGATGCCCGCTCTGCTCCTGCCGCTGCTGCTCGCCCCGGCCCTGATGGCTCAGGAAGGCGCTGGCCTCGACCTGTTCGAGCCCCTGCCCCTGGCTGAGCCCCTGCCCCTGCACGGTGATGCCTGGGAGCTCGAGGTCCACAGCTACGTGCTGCCGCCTCAGGATGTCTCCTGGCTCGAGAGCACCGACGCCTTCCGCTCCTGCGTGCTGAAGGGCGCAATGGGCCCCGATGGTGCCACCACCTGGGAGCTGGGCACCTGCCCCACCGCCATGGGCCCGGTGGCGTTGCATGCCACCCAGACCTGGAGCATCCAGCCGGCGGCCGACGCCGAGCCCGCGGGCACCACCCGCTTCGAGATCCGCTACGTGGTGCGCTACTCCGAGACCCTGGCCACCATGACCACCCACGCGGCCATCGATCCGGGCGAGCGGGCGGCCTTCGCCGGCTACCGCGGCGTGCCGGGCATCAAGCTGGTCCACCCGGCCGAGCTGGTCAAGCTCAAGCAGCCCAAGCTGCCCAAGAAGTCCAAGAAGGCCGGCATCACCCCTCCCACCTGCACCTTGCAGCTCTCCGTCGATCCAGCGGGTGAGCCCTTCGAGATCGCGGTCATCGACTGCCCGGAAGGCCTCGTCGAGGCCGCTCGCAAGGCGGCCGACAAGGCCCGCTACACCCCCATGGTGGTCGACGGCATGACCGAGGTCGACGAGATCACGATCCAGGTGCCCTTCCGCTGATGCGCGTCCTCCACCTGGCCGACACCCACCTGGGCACCTGGCTGCGTGCCCACGGCGCGCCCGAGCACTGGTCCCGGGCCGACGAGCACGCCCTCGCCTTCGAGCGGGCGCTGGGGCCCGCGCTGCGGGGCGAGGTGGACCTGGTGGTCCACGGGGGCGATCTGTTCGACTCCCGCACTCCCAGCCGCAAGCTGGTGCGCTGGACCGCCAGGCTGCTCGAGTCTGTGGCAGCAGTGGTGCCCGTGGTGCTCATCGCCGGCAACCACGATCCAGCCTCCCTGCTGCGCGCGTTCCGCATGCGGGTCCCCGGCCTGCACCTGGTCGACGGCCCCACTCGCCTGTGTTTCGGGGATCTCACCGTCGCAGCGGTGCCCTTCGAGCGCACGGAAGCGGGCTTCGAGCGTGCAGCCGCCGATGCTGTGGGCCCCGGCGCCGATGTGTTGGTGCTGCACCAGGCCGTGCACGGCTGCAGGGTGCCCCGCTTCACCTTCCGGGTGGGCAAGCCCGCGGGCACCATCGGTGCGCAGCACCTGCCTTCCGGCATCCGGTGGGCCATGGGGGGGCATCTCCACCCCCGCCAGCGGGTGCGGGTTGGGAAGCTCGAGCTGGTCTACCCGGGTGCCACTGTGCGTACGGCCGCTATCGAGGGAGGGGCACCCAAGGGCTACGCGCTGTGGGACTTCGGGCGCGTGGTGCGCTGGCGCTTCGTAGATCTGCCCGGGCGTCCCTTCACCGTGGTGCGGGGGCCCGCTGATCTCGAAGGGCTACGCGACCAGCAGCTGGTGCGGGTGGCCAACCGTGAGATCTACGCCGAGCTGTTTCGCGCCGCGCGTGAGCGTGGCGCGTGGGTGGTGGGCCGGGGTGCCAACGAGCCCCAGCGCCCCCGACACGACCGCCGCTCCCAGCAGCGGCTGTTTCCGCGATAAGCACTGGTTCAGGAGGCTTCCATGACCCGAAGCTACGGCATCCTCAGCATCCTCCAGGCCGCGGTCTACGTGGGGCTGGCCATCTTCCTCGGGCCCCGCTGGGCTCCGCTGTACGGGCTGCTCGGGCTGGCGGGTGCGCTGCAGCTGGCGGCTGGCGGGGTACTGCTGGCCGGCCGACCAGCCCAGGTCTGGGTGCGCTGGGCCGCGGTGGGCTCCCTGGTGATGGTGGCGGTGGTGGTGGGTCTGTACGTGCAGATCGGCGCCCACGCGGTGATGCACTTCGCCAAGGTGGGGGCGGGAATGGGCTGGGCCCTCATCGGCGGTGTGGTGGCCGCGCTGCCGTGGCTGATCTTCCTGCCCATCCACCAGCTGGCCCGGGTGGGGTTGCGTCGCGGCCCGGGTGCTGCAGGCGCCGTGGGGCTGCTGGTTGGGCTGATGCTGCCCCCGGCGATCCACGTGGCCCACCAGGCCCCGGTGGACCGCTTCCCCGAGCATGACGGTGCACAGGCCACCGCTTGGCTGCTGGAGCGCTGGCGGAGCCCGGCGGTCGCGCCCCCTCCCGTGGGGGAGGGCCCCGCGATGCTGGTGGTCGTGGACGTCGTCGTGGTAACCATGTCTGTAGTA
>CAZHIK010000654.1:0-5612 GCA_964532635.1 uncultured Enterobacterales bacterium | reverse complement strand
CGCAGTAGCGACTGGGGGACCGCAGTAGACATGGGTTTTCCCGACGACTCCTAGGCCCCGATGGCCTTCAACACCAGCCACAGCAGAATCAACCAGAATCCCACGACGCCAACCACCAGCAAGGGGAAGCGCTGGGAGCGGGTGTCATCGTCGCGGCGCTTCAGCCAGCGGCGCCGGGTCCGGCGCCCCGCGCTACGCTCATCGGTGGCTCCAGTGCCTCGGTCCTTGCTCCGCTCGTCCATTCCTACCGCCGGTGCGGGTCCAACCGAACCCTACCGCATCGGACGGCTCGTTCAAAGGACCGGACCAGCGAAGGCCACTTCCGAACCGTGAGACTGGTAGCATCGGAACAGCCCGAGGAGGAGGCTGGCCATGACCAAGGACAGACGCAGTGACAGCGAGGGCAGGACTTGGCTCGGGTTCTGGATCGTACCCTCACGCTTCCCCGGGCTGTGGGGCGCTGTGCTCCTGCTGGTGCTGCTGATCGTCCTCGAGTTGCTGATCGGGGGGGGTGTCTACGTCCTCGAACAGGGCGTCCTGGCGGGGGTGGCCGAGTCGCGGGCCTGGAGCCAGCTCCCCAGCACCGTCGGCGTCGCTCTGGCGTTCGTGGCCGTCGCCACGCTGGGCATCCACCTCACGCGGAGCGGCTGGCGCGAGGTACTGAGCCTGCGCCCGTTCCGCTGGCCTCTGCTCCTCGGCATCGTCCTGGCCTTTGGGGGAGGCAGTGTGGTCCTGTCGGAGCTGGACAACCTGGTCCGGATGGTCCTGCCCATGCCGGAGTGGATGGATGAGTTCGTTGTGGAGGAGGTGCTCGGCAACCGCGGCCAGCTGAGCCACGTCCTCACCGTGGTCCTGGTGGCTCCACTCATCGAGGAAGCGCTGTTCCGCGGCCTGCTCCTGCGGGGGCTGCTGCGCAACTACGGGCCCCTGTGGGCTGTGCTGATCACCGCCGTCCTGTTCTCCCTCTCCCACCTGCTGCCCGTCCAGTTCCTGGGGGCCTTCGGCTTCGGCCTGCTGCTCGGCTGGGTCTACCTGCGCACCCGCTCTCTGTGGCCCTGCATCATCGCGCACGCGATCGCCAACCTGGTCCCGAGTGTCACCGTCTGGACGAAGCTCGAGATCCCCGGCTACACGCTCTTGTTCGACGAGCCCTGCCTGCAGCCGTGGTGGCTGGACCTCGGCGCGCTGCTGATGCTCCTGGGCGGGATCGCCCTGATCTGGAAGCTCTCGACCCCCTACCAGACCCCCGGCACCAGCCGATAGCGCACCTCACGGGCAAACTCCGCATACCCGGGAAGCTCCGCCTGGAGCGTCCGGTCCTCCCACATCGTCCGCCAGATCAGCAGCGGGATGCAGAGCAGCCCCGGGATCAGAGCCCAGAGCGACCCCAGGCCCAGCGGCAGCAGCGGCCCGTACAGCAGGACGCCGCTGTAGCCGGGGTGCCGGACCCAGCGGTAGGGCCCCTCGCGGCACACCGCATGGCCCCGATCCTCCTGGATACGGACATGGCTCGAGAAGAACGCATTGACCCGCATCGCCCACAGCGACCAGGCTCCGGCCGCCACGAGGCAGACATACGCCACCCCATAGACCCACCAGGGCAGCTCCGGCGACCAGCCGTAGCGACCGGCATCGAGGTACCCCACGGCCAGCTCCGCCCCCAGCAGCAGCTTGAAGATCACCACCACGGCGCGATCCCAGCCCTTCACCCCCGGCCCGGGCTTCAGGCGCTCCGCCAACAGATCCTTGCGGTCCCACAGCACGGCGATGGCCGCCGCATAGGACAACAATCCCAGCCCCAGCAGCACCCAGCCCTGCCAGTAGTCCGTGCGACCGGCCACCACATAGATGAACACCGCGCCCAGCGCGAGCTTGATCACCCCCGAGGCCCAGGCCTTCCAAGCGGGGATCGCAGCAGGCGCGTCCTCGCTCACCGCCCCTCCAGCATCCGCAGCATGTCCTCCGGCGACGGCGTGCCGGGCTGGTAGGGCGCGGAGCTGGGCACCCCGCCCATCATCATGCGCAGCAGGTCGCCGAAGCTCATGCCCGTGATGGCCAGGCTCTGGTCCATCTGGGCCGCCATCTGCTCTCCGAACATCAGCCGCACCGCCACCCGGCCGTCCTCATCGATGCCCAGGTCCTCGTCGCCGTGGGCCTCCACCCACCAGCGCTGGGCCGCGCCGCTCGCCTGGCTCAGGCCCCCCGCCTCGAGGGCCGCGATCCAGCCTTCGGTGTCCACGATGCCCCAGGCGTGGCGATCCACCGCCCGCCGCAGGGCCCGCTCCACCGCGGGGCGACCGTGGCGCTCCTCGAGGGCGGTGTAGAGGTAGGGCGCCTTGCCGTAGACCAGGGCGCCGTACTCCAGGGTCGATGCAAAGGCCCCGGTGGGCCGCCCTGCCACCGCGTCCTGCCCCCCCAGCAGGCGGTACAAGGCATAGTTGAGCAGCACGTTGCGATCGCGCTCCTCCCGCCCCGCCTCGGTCCCCAGCTGCCGCTCAGCCACCCGCCCAGCCAGGTACTGGGCCAGGGCCTCGTCCACCACAGGGTCTTCCTGGCTGTTGGTGCCCACCAAGCCCGGCACCCACTGGTGGGCCAGCTCGTGGGCCACCACGAAGCGCCGCTGCCCCGCCAGCATGTCGGCCATCTGGGGGGTCATGCCCCCCATGCCCAGGGAGCCCCACAGCTGCATGAGCGACGCCATCGGCGACTGGGAGGTGGTGGGATCGCGGTACAGAAAGCCCGCGATGAGCACCATGCCAGAGAACTCCACCCCGCCAGCCCCACCGACCAGGGTGGCCTCGGCCACGTCCAGCTCCGTGTAGGGGTAGGGTCCCAGCAGCTCGCTGAACAGCTCGAGGGAGGTCACAGCGGTGTCGAGCGCGGCCTGACCCGCCTCGGCGTCCTGGGGCAGGTACCACGAGCGCACCGTGACCTCTCCCACCTGCCGCTCGACCATCTCCCAGCTGCGGCTGGCCACCACCACGAGATCGCGGACCGCCGCGCCCTGGGCCCGGGTCACGGTCGCGCCCTCACCTGCCTCCTCGGGGGCCTGGTCCACCAGGTTGGTGACCACCTCGAGGCCCACAGGGGTCACCACCCGCAGGTCGAAGACCCCCAGCTGGTTCCAGGCCAGATCCCCCACGGCGCTTGGCGCATCCACCACCGCATCACCGTCCACGAAGGGAGCGAGCATGGGGTAGGCGCTGGCCGCCGTGAGCAGGTCGTCCCCCGCCCCCAGCAGGCCGTAGTCCGACACCCCGACCGGGGCGCCCAGCTGGCTCATGCCCCCCATGGACTGAGCGAAGACGTCGTTGGATGACGCCGCGAGGCGCCGCAGGCGCCCACCGAACCGGGTCTCGATCAGCAGCTCCTGCCCCGGCTCGAGGGGCTGCTCGAGGCTCAACTCCACGACCGTAGGGCTGGGCTGGGACCAGCTGCAGGACGGCCCCACGCTACAGCGCAGCTCGTGGATGGTGAGGGTGCCGCTGTCGCGTACGCCACCCGCGGCGGGGGCGTTGGGGTGGAGCAGCAGGGGGATGGTGGTCTGGGCCCGGCCACTGGTGTTGGCGAAGCGGATGCTCCCCTGCCCCTCGTAGCGACCCTCCACGTCCGACAGCGACAGGTCCAGGCTGTAGTGGGGCAGCTGGGACAGGCTGGACAGCCCCAGCGCCGCCTGGATGCGCTCGGCCTCACCGGCCCGCAGCAGCTCGAGCCCCGGCACGGGCCGCGCCTGGGTGGCGCGCGCCACGCTCAGCCGCAGATCCTCGCCCCGATCCGCCACGTCGGCGCGCACGTCCACCAGAGCGCTGCCCAGCTCGAGGCAGCCGGCGAGGGGGAGCAGCAGCAGGGGGTACCAGGGGATCACAGCGCCATCATAGCGCCAAGGTCGCAGCCCCGGCTCAGGAAGCGGCGGCCTTCGGCGGTGGGAAGTCGTGCTGCTCGTAGACGTAGGCGAACTGCTCGTAGATCTCCGCCTCGCTCATCCCGTACTGCTCCGGGGTGTAGCTGTGCTTGGTCTTCCACTTCTTCTGGCGCTTGCCCGCTGTGCTCAAGATCGTCTCGAGGCTGTCGGGCACCTCCCAGCCGAAGTGGCCATAGAGCATCCGGACGGTGCCAGCGGGATCGGCCACCAGATCGTCGAAGCGCACATCGACCCAGTTCTCGTCTGGGATGAAGTCGCGACAGCTGTGGGCGTGCTTGTAGCCGGTGTGGACCATCTCGAGGACGGTGTCCATGTCCTGCTCACCCGGCGGCAGCGCGCCGGTCTCGTGCCACACGAAGTGGAACAGGCTGGCGCTGGAGACCACCGTGTTGACCGGGTTGCGCACCAGGTGCACGAACTTGGCGTCGGGGAACTGCCGGGACAGCGACGCGATCTTGTGGGTGAACATGGGGTTCTTGGACACGAAGCGCTTGTGCGGACCCTGGTGGTACAGCTGCCGCTTGACCAGCTTGTGGTACCGCTGCATCACGAACTCCTGCTGGATGCGCGGCATCTCGCGGTCCACGAAGAACAAGCGACGGAAGCGGCGGACCATGGGGAACAGCTCGCACATCGCGCCGGAGGCGAAGTCCAGAAACAGCACGTGATCGTCTTCCTCGGGCTTGAGGAAGCCGGTGTCGTGGATGCGGGACCACTCGGCCAGGAACACCTCGTCGAAGGCCTCCATGCCCCTGTAGAGGTAGCCCCCCAGGGCACGGTCGATGCGCCAGATCCAGGCCACGAAGCGCTTCATGAGGATGGACGCGCAGAAGGCGTCGATCATGGTGAAGCAGGAGACGCTCTGCTCATCCCGGGCCAGGGTGCGGTACAGCAGCGTGGAGCCGGTGCGCCAGTTGCCCACGATGAACAGGGGCTCCTTGACCTCGACCTTCCTGAAGCCAGGGTAGAAGACGTAGTCCGTCAGGATCATGACCAGGCTGAACAGCTTGACCACGGGCCAGCCCAGGCCGAAGGCGAACAGCCACACCAGCCTCCGGGCGTTCTGGGGCCACTTGGCGGTCACCACGGTGCGGGCGCAAGAGCCCACCAGGGTGAACCAGTCCAGGATGGGCTCTTTGCTCATCTTGTTCATCTGCATGGTGCTGCTCGCAGGTCCGGAGACGGCGCCCGACTAACAATCTTGTCAGTCGGATGCATATCGCTCGAACACGATGTCTCCGCCGATCCGCGGCCTCAGGAAGCGTCCGGCACCACCGGCGGAGTAAAGCCGTATTCGTCATACACATACCGGAAGTCGTCGTAGATCTCGCTCGTCGAGGTCCCGTACTGCTCCGGGGTGTAGGTGTGCTTGTTGCGCCACTTCTTCTGGCGCGTCCCCGCGCTGCTCAACACCTGATCGAGATCGGGATTCACCGCCCAGCCGAAGCGCTCCCACATCATGCGGATGGAGCCAGCGGGATCGGCGATGAGCTCCTCGAAGCGCACATCGATCCAGCGGTCGTCATCGAGCTCACCCCGGCACCGGGCCGCGTGCTGGTAGCCCTCGTGGCAGAACTCGAGCACCGTGTCCATGTCCTGCTCGCCGGGGGGCAGGGACCCGGTCTCGTGCCACACGAAGTGGAACAGGCTGGCGGTGGAGACCACCGTGTTGACGGGATTTCGCACCAGG
>CAZHIK010000653.1:0-5612 GCA_964532635.1 uncultured Enterobacterales bacterium | reverse complement strand
GCCCGCCGAGCCCGCGCCGGCCATCCCCGAGCCCGCCGAGGCCACGGTGGAGCCGAGGGGTCCCCTGCTCATCGAGGAGCAATCCGCCGCCGAGCCGCGGGACGAGGGCCAGACCGACCCAGCCGCGGCTCCCGTGCCTGTCGCGCCGACCCGCCCCCCTCCAGCCCCAGCCCCGGCGTCCACCCCCACCGGGATGGTCGCGCTCACCGGCGACGCGGCCGAGGTGGTGCTCTTCACGGACAAACACCGCCACGAGCTGCCCACGCGGGTCCCCGTGGGGCACTACAGCATCGAGGTCAGCTTCACCGACCGCGGCCGCTCGGTGGCCGGTGAGATCGACGTCACCGACGGCAGCACCCAGACCCTGCACTGCCTCGAGCGCTACGCCAGGTGCGTGATCAAGTGATCGCCAGCATGCTCGCCGCCCTCTCGATCGCACCCACAGCGACGGCTGATGCGGAGCAGACAGGCTGCCCGTCGGTCTCGATCGCGGTGGAGGCCGACGCCATCTCAGCGGCGCAGGCCTTCGCGGCGATGGACGACGCGGCCTTCGAGGCAGCCCACGCCGACCTGCTGCGACACATCGCCTGCCTGGGGGAGCCCATCACCCCCGCCGCCGCGGCCAGCGCCCACCGCGCAGTGGGCCTGGCGGCCTTCATGCAGCAAGACGACGAGGCGGCCATCCTCGCCTTCCAGGCCGCCCAGGCCGCCGATCCCGAACAGGTGTTCGACCCCCAGCTCGCCCCCCCGGGCGGAGAGCTGGCCATGACCTGGGAGCGCGCCCGGGCACGCGAAGCCCTCGGCTACACCCTGCTGGTGGCACAGGATGGATCTTCGCTGTGGTTCGACGGCGCCCTGTCCGCCCGCATGCCGCACGGCCTGCCGGTGGTCCTGCAGCTGCTGGACCCGCGAGAGCGCCCCACCTGGAGCGGCTACCTGGGCCCTGGGGATCCCTGGCCGGAGGCCGTGGAGCGGGCGCCGGTGTCCTACAGCCCTCCGCGGGAGCGCTCGACCTTCCAGGCCCTGTGGTCCGACAGCCCCGTCCTGCCCCTGGCCAGCGCTGGGGCGCTGGCCGCTGGGGCGCTGGCCATGGGCCTGAAGGCAGGTGAGCGCAGGGGGGCCTGGCGCTCGGCCGAGGCCCACTGCGAAGAACGGTTCGGCGGCTGCAGCGCGGCTACGGATCAGGCCATCGAGGACGCTCGGGGCCGGGCGATGGCTCTCGGTCTGGCTGCAGGCGCCGCGGCCTCGGGCAGCCTGGCGCTGGGGATGGTGGTGGTGGTGAGATGGTAGCCCGCACCCTGGTGCCGCTGGCCTGGCTCGCCCTGGCGGGCTGCGGTCCCGAGCGCGAAGACGCCTGCGGCGACGGCCTGGACGACGACAACGACTGCCTGGTGGACTGCGACGATCCCGACTGCGAAGGCAGGCCCGTCTGCACTGTGGACGAAGACGGCGACGGCTACGCCGCCACCAGCGCCGGCGGCGACGACTGCGACGACGGTGATCCCCGCATCCACCCCGGCGCCCCCGAGCGCTGCAACGGCATCGACGACGACTGCGACGAGACCACTACCGACGACGGCGCCATCACCCTCGACGACCGTCATGCCTACAGCGGGCTGCAGGCCGCCATCGACGCCGCGGAGGAGGGAGCGACCATCACCCTGTGCGCAGGCACCCACACCGGCAGCTTCACCGTCGACAAGGGGCTGGAGCTGATCGCAACCTACGGAGCGGGCGTCACGGTCCTGCAAGGCGGAGCCGCGGGCTCGGTGCTGACCCTGGCTGCCGAGGGCATCACGGTGGAAGGCTTCACCATCCAGTCTGGCACCGGAACCGCATGCGACAGCTGCGGCAACCAGCTGGGTGGCGGAGGCGTGCTGGTGACCGGCGAGGGATCGGCGCTGCTGCGCAGCTGCGGCATCGCGGACAACCAGGCCGATCTGGGCGGCGGCCTGTACCTCGAGCCCGGGGCCAGCGTGACGATGGAGCTGGGCAGCCTGGCGCACAACCAGGCCGTGGACAAGGGCGGAGGCATCTACCTGTACAACGCCGAGCTGACCCTGCAGGGGGTCTCGGTGTGGGACAACGACGCGCGCTGGGGCGGAGGCGTCGCCGCGTGGTTCTCCACGCTGCAGCTCGAGGACAGCACCCTCGAGACCAACACCGCCGAGGAGGCGGGCGGTGGCCTGCTGCTCGATGCCAGCGAGATCACACTCACCCGGGGGACCGTGCTCGACAACAGCGCGGCCTACGGCGGCGGGGCCGTGCTCTTCCACGATGACGACGGCACCCTGCGCCTGGACAGCAGCTCGGTGGACTGGGGCGAGGCCGACCTCTCCAACGACCCGGAGGACCTGTGGCTCGATGGCGTGGGGGCCTACGACGCCGAGGTGCTGGGTGGCAGCTTCGGCTGCGACCAGAACGGCTGCGAGTCCGCCATCGAGGCCCCGGGGCCCTCACATCGTCCGGCCCCGTAGCAGGGCCAGCACCTCACCGATGTCCCGGCCCTGCTCTTCGAGGGAGCACAGAGCCTCCTCAGCTTCCTGCTCGAGGTCGAGCTTGTCGAAGTGCCGTAGGGACATGGTCCAGCCCAGGCGTCGAGCGAGGGCGTAGCGCTGCTGTTGGCGGAGCGGCCTGGCCAGGAAGCCATCGATGGTGGCCAGCAGGCCAGGCAGCTCACGGGGCAGATCGCCCCGCAGCTCCATCAGCAGGTTGAGCACATGATCGCTCTCGAGGCGGGTGTGCAGGTCTCCCAGCCCCGCCAGGAAGCGGCGCAGCTCTACCAAGGTCTCGTTCTCTCCCAGCGGGGTCCAGCGGCCCTGCTCTCCCAGGCTGTGCAGCGGGGTGCCGGGCAGAGCCACGGTGGTGCGCAGGCGCACGAAGTGGGGCTCGATGTCGCGCAGGGCCGACGCCGTGTCATCGGCGTGGGCCGAGCTGTGCTCGGCGCCGCCCAGGCCCGGCATCACGTAGACGGACAGCTCGAAGCCGGCCTGGACGGCCTTGCGACAGCCCCGGATCTGCTGCTCCCGGCGCACACCCTTCTCCACCAGGGCCAGCACCGCGTCGCAGCCGGTCTCGAACCCCACGTGCACCCGGTCCAGGCCTGCGGCACGCAGGCTGCACAGATCCTCGAGGCCAAGCCGGGCCAGCGAGCGAGACCGGGCGTAGGCCGTGACCCGCTGCACCGAGGGGAAGCGCTCCCGCAGCCCCTCGAGGATGCGCACAAGCTCCGCCGGCTTGGTGGAGAGGGGATCGGCGTCCTGGAGGAAGGCCGTGCGCCAGTGGCCGCCCCGAAGGCGCTTCATGGCGTCCAGATCCGCCAGCACCTCGTCGGCCGAGCGCAGGGAGAAGCGCGTCCCCTTGTACACCGGGCAGAAGGCGCAGCGGTTCCACGGGCAGTTGCGGCTGACCCGCACCAGCAGGGAGCGGGCTTCAGAGGGCGGGCGGATGGGACCTTGCTCGAAGCTCATGACCGCCGCAGGATAGCCCGTGAATCCCTCCTCGAAAAAAAAGGTGCCCCGAATGTGGCCCTTCGCGCGTTGCACCCCCGGTCACCTGGCACACCCGTCCCCCCCTGCGCGCGTGGAGCACGACATGAGGAAGACCTCGAGCATCGCCGCCGCCCTGCTCATTGGCTGCAGCGGCCCCACCGTCGATGACACCGCCAGCCCGGATGAGGGCTGGCAGGGCGACACCGACATCGACACCTTCTTTTCGCTGGAGCGGGTCCACCGGGTCTCGGTGGACCTGGACGACGACGCCTGGAGCGCCCTGCTGGAGGATCCCCGCGACTACGTCCACGGCGACGTGGACATCGACGGCCAGCGCTTCGACGACGTGGGCGTGCGCCTCAAGGGCGGGGCGGGCAGCTTCGTCCCCCTGGACGGCGACTACCCCGAAGAGAGCGGCGACGGCAACGGCAACCCCGGCAAGTCGGCCCTGATCCTCAACCTGGACAAGTACGTGGACGACCAGGAGCTGCTGGGGATCGAGAAGCTGACCGTCAACAACCTGGTCCAGGACGACAGCTGCATCCACGAGACCGCGGGCTACGCCCTGTGGCGCGAGGCCGGCATCGCGGCCCCTCGCACCGCCTACGCGGACATCACCCTCAACGGCGAGGCCAAGGGCCTGTTCCTGCTGGTGGAATCCCAGGACAACTCCTTGTTCCTCGACGACCACTACGGCACCGACGAGGGCAACCTCTACGAGGGTGTCTACGGCATGGACATCGAGGAGGAGTTCCTGAACGAGTTCGATCAGGACAACGGCGACGACGAGAGCATGGATGACCTGCGCGAGCTGGCTTGGTGGCTGGACGAGGCCGAGGCCGTCGGCGGTGAAGAGGGCTTCGAGCTGATGAGCCAGCGGGTGGACATGGGCGCCTACCTGGCCTTCGCCGCCACCGAGATCTACCTGGGCCACTGGGACGGCTACGCCCAGAGCATGAACAACTACAAGATCCACCACCACCCCGACACCGACCGCTGGACCTTCCTGCCCTGGGGCTCGGATCAGCTCTTCGAGGACGAGATGGGCATGTTCGGCGGCGTGATGATGGAGCCCGGCCCCGAGTGGCACGGCGGCCGCGTACACCGGATCTGCTTCGACTCCTCGGCCTGCCGCGCCGAATTGGCCCAGGCCTTCGACGGCGTGCTGGCCCGCGTGGAGGAGATGGAGCTGGCGGAGCTGGCCGAAGAGGCCCAGGCCCTGATCGAGACCCGGGCCCTGGCCGAGTCCACGGCCTACGGCGATCCCGAACGGACCGAAGAGTCCTGGGAAGAGGTGCAGAGCTTCATCGAGCGCCGCCCCGAGCAGATCGGCGAGTGGCTCGATTGTTTGTGGGACGAGCCGGTGGACCACGACGGCGATGGCTGGAACGGCTGCACCGAGGATCCCGACGACTACTCCGCCGAGGTGGGTCCCTAGCGCGGAGCGCCTCCTCGTCCCTGCAGACTCCCTGCCGAAGGTGGGGCTTGACGGCTGGCTGCCGTTCGCGCAGACTGCAGGTACAAATGGGTCATCGACTGCACGGAGGCCCCGGGAGGACGCCCATGTATCGACCGCTGATCCTGGCCACCGCCCTGCTGCTCGCGGCCTGCGGCGAAGACAAGCAGGACGACACCGCCAGCCCCGAGATCGACGCCGACAGCGACGGCTGGGTGGAGGCCGAGGACTGCGACGACAGCAACGCCGAGGTCAACCCCGACGCCAGCGAAGAGCCCTACGACGGCATCGACAACGACTGCGACGCCGAGACCGCGGACGACGACCTGGACGGCGACGGTTACGAGCTGGCGCAGGACTGCGACGACGACAACAGCGCGATCAACCCCGCGGCCGACGAACTCTGTGACGGCGTGGACAACGACTGCGACGAGGACATCGACGAAGAAGCCACCGACGCGACCACCTGGTGGTTCGACGCCGACGCCGACGGCTTCGGCGACAGCGACGACAGTATCCTGGCCTGCGAGCAGCCCGACTTCTACGTAAACCCCGCCAACGGCGAGGACTGCGACGACGACAACACCAGCATCAATCCCGACGCCCAAGAGCTCTGCGACGGGGTGGACAACGACTGCGACGGCGCCACCGACGAGGACGACGCC
>CAZHIK010000652.1:0-5629 GCA_964532635.1 uncultured Enterobacterales bacterium | reverse complement strand
AAGGGGCGGTGGTCCCGGAAGAAGCTGGTCTCGTTGGTGGTGATCGCATCGACGATCGCGCCCTCGAGGGCCCCGGTTGCGTCTGTGCGCGCCCGGGTGATCAGGTCGAAGTACGAGGTCGCTCCGTTGCTCTGCAGCAGCGGACCCAGCCGGGACTGCACCAGGTAGGCCTTGCTGGGCTCGATCACGATGCCCGAGACCTGGTGGACGTAGGCGCTCACCTGGGTGAGCTCCGCAGGGCCGACCGCTGGGTACACGGTGGGGCTAGACCTCGAGGGCGGCGAGCATGTAGGTGACCAGCTCCTCGGGGGCCGCCACCACGTCCACCACCCCGGCCTCGATGGCGGCGCGGGGCATCCCGAAGACCACGCAGCTCTCCTGATCCTGGGCCAGGGTGCGTGCCCCGGTTGCTTTCATCATGCCCAGCCCCTGGGCTCCGTCCCTGCCCATGCCGGTGAGCAGCACGCCCACCGCCCGGGGGCCGAAGACCTCGGCCACGGAGCGGAAGAGCTGATCCACCGCTGGGCGGCAACCGTGCTCGGGGGGCTCGTCTCCCAGCTCGATGCGCGGGGGGCCCAGGCCGACGTTGCGGCTGACGCGCAGGTGGCGCCCCCCGGGGGCCAGGTACAGGGTGCGGGGCCGCAGCACGGCGCCGTGGGTGGCCTCGACCACCCGGGCTGCGCAGCGGGCGTCGAGGGAGGCGGCCATCTTGGCGGTGAAGCCGGCCGGCATGTGGACGGTGATCAGCACGGGGACGGAGAGATCTCCTGGGATGCGGGTGACCATCTTGCTGAGCACCGCGGGCCCGCCCGTGGACGCTCCGATGGCGATGACGGCCGGAGCGGCGGGGCGTGCACCGGGCTGGGTACGGTGGACGTTGGTGCTCACCGCGCCGTTGCCCCGCTGCAGGAGGCCCTCGAGCAGAGGCTGCAGCTGGTTGGCCAGGCTCTCGATGGCGGCCTGGCCGTGCTGGTTGGTGGGCTTGAGGACCACCGCAGCGGCGCCCAGCTCCAGGCAGCGCACGCTCAAGGCGGCGCCGACCTCGGTGTGGGCGCTGACCATGACCACGTGGGCGCTGTGCTTGGCGGCTTGCAGGGACTGCAGCACCTGCAGGCCGGAGATGTCGGGCATCTCCACGTCGAGGGTGATCACGTCGGGTTGCGTCCCGAAGGCTTTGGCCAGCCCCAGGTTGCCGTTGGGCGCGGTCTCGACCCGCTCCACGAAGTCGAACCCGCCGATGATGTCGCCGAGGACCTTGCGGTAGACCGCGGAGTCGTCGACGATCAGGACCTTCATCGGGCTCCTACTCGCTGGAAGCGGTCTCGCTCAGGCGAGCCTGGGTGGCCAGCAGTCGCTCGCCGGAGCTGGCCACGCTCGAGGCGGCGCCTCGGATGCCTTCCACGCTCTGGTTGGCCTCGGTCATGGAGCGGGTGACCTCCTGGGTGACCATGGCGGACTGGGTCACGTTGCGCACCATGTCGGCGATGGCGCCGCTCACCTCGGTGATGTTCGAGGCGATGTCGCGGGTGGTGACGCTCTGCTCTTCGGTGGCACCCGCGATGGACGTGACGTAGTCGTTGACCTCCTGGATCACATCGGTGATGCGGCGGATCTCGTCGATGGTGGCCTGGGTGGCCTCCTGGATGGCCTCGATCTTGGCCCGGATGTCGGCGGTGGCGGCGTTGGTCTGCTTGGCCAGCTCCTTGACCTCGCTGGCCACCACGGCGAAGCCCTTGCCGGCCTCGCCAGCCCTCGCTGCCTCGATGGTGGCGTTCAGCGCCAGCAGCTTGGTCTGATCGGCGATGTCCACGATGGTGTCGGTGACCTTGCTGATGTCTCGGGCTGCGGTGCCCAGGCTGTCCACCCGGGTCGAGGCTGCAGCCACGTTGCGCACGGCCTGACCGGCGATGGTGTTGGCCTGTTCGGCGTTCTGGGCGATGTCCATGACCGTGGCGGTCATCTCTTCGGTGGCGGTGGCCACCGACGCGATGTTGCGCTCGCTCTGCTCCGCCCCAGCTGCGAGGTTGTTCATGGTGGCGCTGAGCTCTTCCGATGCCGCGGCCACGCTGTTGGTCTGGTCGGCCAGGGCGATGGTCTGCTGGGCCAGGTTGGCGCTCTGGCTGGACACCTCGGCCGCCACCTCTCCCAGCTCGTCCTGGATGCTGCGCTGGATGCGCTTCTCCCAGGAGATGTCCAGCACGTACTCCACGGCTCCGACGGTCTTGCCTTCGGCATCACGCAGCGGGGCTGCGGTGTAGCGGATGGGCACGTCGGCCCCGTGGGGGCGCGCGGTGGTCTCCTGGGTGACCGTGCGGCCGGTGTCCATGGCCATGGCGCAGGCGCAATCGGGGGTGTTGCACTGCTCGGTCTGGAACAGGTCGTAGCACTTGCGTCCTACGCACGAGTCCATGGTGCGGCCCAGCAGGCGGGCGCCGTGGTCGTTCATGTAGGTGATGGTGAAGTCGCAATCGACAGCCATGATGGGGGTGGGGATCCCATCGGCGATGTTGCTGTGTTGGTCCTGGGGGGCCATGGTCACTGCTCCTGTGGAGGGGGCGCCGGCTCGGGTGGGCCGGGAAGTCAGTCCAAGATCCTGTCGGCGTCGAGGAGGATCACCAGGGTGTCCTCGGCGACCAGCACGCCCGCGGCGTACTGCCCGACGCGCTCCGGAAGGTGGGGGGGAGGGGGGAGGATGCCGCCGGCATCGGCGGTCACGATGTCTTCGACGTCTTCCACCAGCAGGCCGATCAGCTCTTCGGCGGCCTGGGCCACGACGGTCTTGCAGCGGGTGGCGTTGCACTGTCGCTCGACACCGAGGCGCTCGGCGAGGTCGATGATGGTGACGATGCGGCCTCGCAGGTTGACCACACCGCGCACGAAGGACGGCGCGGTGTGGACCCGGGTGATCGGCATGTTGCGGTTGATCTCCTGCACGCGGTGGATGCCGATGCCACAGCGCAGATCGCCCACCGTGAACACCACGTACTCTCGGGCACTGTTCCTGGTAGTGGATGCTCTCGAGAACATGGTGGAACCTCAGCGGCGACCGCGGGAGGGGAGGGGACGACCGTGCTCGAGCAGGTGGCGCACGCGCTCCAGCACCTGCTCGCGGTCCAGCTTGATGCTGTACTCGTCGATGCCCGCCGCTAGGCCCCGCTGGCGGGCCTCGGTGCCCATCAGCGAGGTGACGGCGATGATCGGGATGGTGGCCAGCTCCCGGCGAGCGCGGATCTGCTCGACCATCTCGAAGCCGTCCATCACGGGCATCTCGATGTCGGTCACCACCATGTCGAAGCGCTCGGGGTTGCGGACCAGGATCTCGAGGCCGATGGCGCCGTTTTCGGCCTTGGCCACCTCGTAGCCGTCATCTTCGAGCATCGCGGCGATGTGGTTGAGGAAGAACGGGGAGTCCTCCACCACCAGCAAGCGCTTGCGATCACCGGCGAGGGCCTGCTTGGAGAGGGTCTCCGCCCAGGCGGGCACCGCCTCGAACACCAGCTCCCGGAGGTCCAGGAGCAGCACCACCCAGTCTTCGTGGACCACCGAGCCCGAGATTCCAGGTTGGCGATGGGTCAGCTCGTCGAAGCTGGCCGAGGCGGTGACGATGTCCACCACGTCCGAGACCAGCAGCGCCATCTCCTTGCCGCCCAGGCGGAACAGCACCGCGTAGAGGCGGTCCGCGTCGGGGAGGGGAGCGGTGTCAGCCACTTCATCGACCGTGAACACCGGGATGCTGGCCTTGCCCATGCGCACCACCCGTCGGCCGCCTACGCTCTTGACGGCGCTGGGTGGGATCTTCTCGATCCGCTCCACCAGATCGGGCATCAGGCCGAAGACCTCGTCGGACCCGCCCTCGAGCAGCAGCAGCTCCACGGTCTCTTCGGGGGCTTCCTCGTCGTCGGTGGGTGGGGCGCTGCGGGCGGCGCGCTCGGTGAGCTCGGCGATGGAGGCCTCGCGGGCCAGGCCGGCCACGTCGAGGATCAGGCTGGCGCGGCCGTCGCCGAGCACGGTGGCGCCGGCGTAGGCACGGCAGGTGCGCAGGTGTCGCCCGAGGGGCTTGACCACGATCTCCGCCGAGTCCAGCAGCTCGTCCACGATCAGGCCGTAGGCGTCGTCACCCGCGGAGACCACGGCGATGTTCATGGCGCTCGAGGGCGAGCGGCGTCGGTCCATTCCCGCTCTGCGCTCCAGCACCTCGGCGGGGGGCTCGGGCTGGCCGCTGCGGCGGTCGGCGATGTTGCGGCGACCGTCGGGCCGACGCTCCCCGCTGTGTGGGTCGCACCAGATGGCGTCCATGCGCAGCAGCTCCCGCAGTCGCACCAAGGGCAGCAGCTGATCGCGCTGGCGCAGCACGTCCACTCCAGCCAGGCGCTCGAGGCGTTGGCCGACCTCGGCCGCGCGCACCCTGATCAGCTCTACCAGGTTGACCTGGGGGATGGCGAAGCGCTCGCCCTGCACTGCGACCAGCAGGCTGGGGAGGATGGCCAGGGTGAGGGGGAGCTTGACCTTGAAGGTGGCGCCGTGGCCGGGCTGGGACTCGGCCTGCACGCTACCGCCGATGGCGGACAGATCGGTGTAGACGACGTCCAGTCCGACTCCGCGCCCGGACAGCTGGGTGACGGTGGTGGCGGTGGAGAAGCCGGGCCGGAAGACCAGCTCCCGCAGAGCCCGGGGAGACATGGTCGCGGCTTGTTGTGGGCTGATGACGCCCTTGGACACCGCGTGGTTTCGCACGCGCTCCGGATCGATGCCCCGGCCATCGTCGGAGACCTCCACGAACACCTGGCCGGCTCGGTGGTAGGCGCGGATGTGCAGCAGCCCCTCCGGGGGCTTGCCGGCGGCGGCGCGCTCCTGGATGGTCTCGATGCCGTGGTCCACGGCGTTGCGCACCAGGTGGGCCAGCGGATCTCCGATGGCCTCGATCACCGTCTTGTCCAGCTCGACGTCTTCGTCTTCGATCACCAGGCGCACCCGCTTGCCCTGGGAGCGTGCCAGGTCACGTACGGTGCGCTTGAACATGTCGAGCACCGCACGGATGGGCTGCATACGGGTGGCCATGATGGCGTCCTGCAGCTCGCCCGTGAGCAGGTCGACCCGCTGGGTGGCCCGATCCACGGCGGTGGCGTCCTCGTGCTGGGTGGCCTGCAGCAGCTGGTTGCGGGTGAGCACCATCTCACCCGCGAAGCCCATCAGCCGGTCGAGCACCTGGACGTTGACCCGCACGCTGTCGGGCTTGTGCTGGGCTTCGCGGGGGACAGGAGGGGGGGCGGGCTGCGGGACGTGCATGGGCTCGGTGGCTACCGCGGCTTCGCGCGGCGGCGCGGGGACGGGGTCGGGCTCCCGGGCTGGGATCGGGGCCGTGGGCAGGGGTTCGGGTTCGGGCGGTGGTGGCGGCGGGTTGTCAGTGGCCCAGTTCTGCTGCCAGGGTGCGAAGTCGCGGCGGGGCTGGGGATCGAGGTCGCGTTTCTTCATGATGAGCATTTCCAGGAACGAGCGATCGCCGCGGTCAAGGGCGATGAGCTTGAACTTGAGCATCAGTCCGGCGATGCCCACGCCCGCGGCGAATCCACCGAGATGGGCCCAATAGGCGACGCCGCCGAGGCCAAGAATTGCGCCGAGGACGTCGAAG
>CAZHIK010000651.1:0-5632 GCA_964532635.1 uncultured Enterobacterales bacterium | reverse complement strand
ACGCAGGCCGCGGGCCACGTGCTGGACGGCACGGACTGCGACGACAGCGACGCCGCGGTCTACCCGGGCGCTGACGAGTACTGCAACGGCATCGACGACAACTGCGACGGCACCGTCGACGAGGACCACGTCGTGGTGGACGGGCTGGACTGGTACGAGGACTTCGACGCGGACGGCTACGGTGATGCGAGCACCGGCTGGGTCTCCTGCTACGGCCACTCCGACTCTGTGCTGGACGACACGGACTGCGACGACGCCGATGCTGGGGTCAATCCCGGTGCCAGCGAGGATCCCTGCAATGACATCGACGACGACTGCGACGGCACCGTCGACGAGAGCGACGCCATGGAGCTGGTGGAGACCTGGTACGCCGACGACGATGGCGATGGCTTCGGCGACGCCAGCGACGCGATGGACGACTACGCCAGCTGCATGGGCTCGGGCTGGGTGCAGGACGACACGGACTGCGACGACGGCGACGCTGCGGTCTACCCCGGCGCCGCCGAGCTGTGCGACGGCGTCGACTCGGACTGCGACGGCACCGCCGATGTGCTCGGCTACTGGCCCTTCGAGGCCGGCTCGGGCGCGGTGGCCTACGACAGCGGACCCTTGGCCCTGGACGGCGACATCGTGGGCGCCACCTGGACCACGGGTGCTGTGGGCGGGGGCCTGGACTTCGACGGCTCGAGCGCCCACGTGTTGCTCGACTACGAGGAGCTGGCCCCGGAGCAGGGGTTGACCCTGTCGCTCTGGGTCTCGCCCGACTCCCTCCGCTCCACCAGCTGGGACACCGTGATCTCCCGGGGCTCCATGGGCACGGGCAGCCTGGGCTGCTGCGGTGACTCCTACTGGCTCGGCTACTACCTGTACGGGCTCGCGCTGTACAACAATGTAAGCTCGTCCATCACCGACTCGGTCATCACCGACGGCAGCGACCACTCGTCCCACATCGGTGCCTGGCACCACCTGGTGGGCACCTGGGATGGCAGCACCGGGGCCCAGGCCATCTACCTGGATGGGGCCCTGGTGGTCAGCGGCACGGCCTACACCTACCTGACCTACGACGGCGCCCCCACCCGCATCGGCGCCGACACCAACAGCGGTGCCGACGTGCTGCACTTCGACGGCGTGATCGACGAGGTCAAGATCCTGGACTGCGCCCTGGACTCCAGCCAGGTCGCCGACGACTACGCGAGCAACTGGCCGTTCTGACGCTATTTCGATGCCCTGGGGATTTCGACCGGCGCTTCTGTAGGGGCGGGGTTTCCCCACCCGTTACGGCGCCCGCCAAGATACGGCCTCGGGCGGGGATAAACCCCGCCCCTACATCGTCAGTCGAGGTCTCGTACGCAGCGCGCCATGTTGTACACACGCCGCACGTCGCCCTGGGGGCCGAAGGTGTCGGGGTAGTCGCTGGCGTCGCCGACCTTGGGGTCGCTGCGCTGGGCGCCGGCGCCGTGCACGTCCATCCAGGTGTTCTCCATGTAGCCCAGGGCTTCGCCGAAGCTGACATAGGCGGCGAACTCACCTTGCACGATGCCGTCGAGGTGGGTGGTGCCGGTCCAGTAGTAGCCGTAGTTGTCGCTGCCGTCCTCGGCGACGATGGCGGTGGCCTCGAACATGGGATCGATGGCGGCGGAATCCGTGGTGTCCGGTAACCGCTCGTAGTCCACGATGCTCTGCAATTCCTTGGCGTCGGGCAGGCGCCAGTCGTCGTGGCCCGCCGTGTCGAGGGCCTCGCAGTACGCCAGGGCCTCGGTCCAGTCCAGGGTGTCCACGCTGTCGGTTTGCGTCCACATCAGGCCCGTGGCGTGGTCGGCGATGCTGCCGTCGCCCAGGTCTTCGAGGTCGTTGTAGCCGTAGTCCTCGTTGCCCGCGACGCAGCGGAGTTTGTAGCTCCCCATGCCCTCGGTCGGGTAGCACTTGATGCGGCCGTCGGCGAGGTTGGTGCCGAAGAAGCAGGTCTGGCCCATGCCCCCGCCGTCGTTGCTGGCGAAGACATCGCTGACGTAGACGGTGGAGGTGATGAACTGCACGTCGATGTAGCGCGCCGAGCCGTAGGCGAAGTCGAAGGTGTCGCTGTCGATGTAGGGGTTCGCGTCGCCGGGGGCGCTGGAGCTCTCTGGGTCGGCGGTGCCAGTGGAGCCGTCGAACTGGATCAGGGAGTAGGCTTCCTTGATGGTGGGCACCCGCCAGGAGCTGATGCCGCCCAGCTCGAGATCCTCGCAGGTTTCCTCGGCCTCGTCCCAGGCCACGTCGTCCACCTGCTCCCACTGCCAGGTCAGGCCCGTGATGTTGTCGACGACGATCTCACCGTCGCTGTCGTAGCTGGGGGCGTAGCCCGCGTAGCTGCCGTCCTGGCCGTACAGCTCCTCACCTTCGGCGGGGCAGTCCATGGAGCCCGAGGTGGAGTAGCAGCCGGTCTGGTTGGTATCGACGACGGTGTAGGTCCAGTCGGTCTCCACCACGGGGACCGCGGTGTCGCTGGCGCTGGGGCCGCAGCCGGTGAAGATCACGGTCCAGATGGCGAGGGTGCGGTGGGTCATGGTGGGCCTCCTGTGCGTTCGGCTTTCATGGCTTTCGACCCGCGGGAACCCGGTGGTGGCAGCTGGGGATGTCTCCAGTTGTCCCGGGTGCGGAGTTGGCTTCCTGGATAGCACCCTGGCGGGTCTGTTCTCGTGGAGGCCGACGATGAGAGCCCGATGGTTGTACAGCATCCCGGTCGCAGCTGTGTTTCTTGCGGCCTGCGGGCTGACCGGCCCGGACGCGTGGTGGGGCGGCACCCTGCACCGTGACCAGAGCCTCGAGCACGGCGGACACGCGCGCAGCTACCACTTCTACGAGCCCGCCGAGCCCTCGGGCTCCATGCCCCTGGTGCTGCTGCTGCACGGTGGGGGTGGCGTGATCGACAACCACATCGGGGTGGGGAGCACCGACTGGCCCCACCAGGTCTGGCTGGACATCGCCGACGAGGACGGGCTGTACCTGCTGGTGCCCCAGGGCATCGACGAGCACTGGAACTGCTGCCGCAGCGACTGCGGCGGCTGCCCCGAGGTGGACGACGTGGGCTTCCTGCTGGACCTCATCGACGACCTGGCCGGCCGCTACGACATCGACAGCTCGCGGATCTACGTCACCGGCGAGTCCAACGGCGGCCTGATGTCCATGCGCCTGGCCCAGGAGGCCCCGGAGCGCTTCGCGGCCGTGGGCCCGGTGATCGCGCTGATGCCCGAGAACAACGAGTGCGACGTCAGCAGCGAGCTGCGCGTGCCCATCATGTTCCAGTTGGGCACCGAGGACCGTGCGGTGCCCTACGAGGGCGGCCCCAGCAGTTTCGAGGCCACGGGTTCGTTCCTGTCCAAGGATGAGACCGTCCAGTACTGGCTCGATCGGAACGGGTGTGAGGGCGATCCCTCCACCTCGGAGTACGAGGACCTCGACACCTGGGATCGCTCCACTGCCAGCCGCGAGGACTGGAGCTGCCCCGCCACCGGCGCCGATGTGTCGGTGATCACCCTGCACGGCGCCGGCCACAACGCCCCCAGCATCGAGGTGCGGGTGAGCCTGCTGTGGGAGGCCTTGACGGGCCAGCAGAACCACGACATCGAGGGGGCGCGGGAGCTGTGGGGGTTCATGCGGGGGTTTGTGCGGGGGTGAGCTCCCGCGCCTACCCTGCCCGCTACCCCTTCGAAGTTTCAATCGGTATGCGGCGGGGCGGGAGGTGGTTTTGCCAGATAGGTGGCGTGGCTGCTTGTTGCGAGTCGGGTGCAGCGGCGCGGAAGGGGGTGCAGTCGCGGGGTGTGGCCCTCGGTCTGTCTCACGCCGACTACGGAAGGTTCGATAGTCGTTCCTCGACGACCGCCGCAACCTCGTAGAGCGGAATGGTGCGGATGACCGTCTCACCGTGGCGCGTTTCCGTGGGCTCCACATCCAGACCGCCAGCCAGCACGACGCACTCGGGCGTGTAGGCGTCGATGAAGCTGCGCGTGGAGCGTGACAGGCCTGCCCGCCCGGCGGCCTTCACCTCGACGCCGATCAAGCGTTCCCCACGCGTGATCACGAAGTCCATCTCAGCACCACCCTTGGCGCGCCAGTAGTACAGCAGCCAGCCCTGCGGCAGGGTCTTGGCCAGCTCGGAGAACACCCAACCCTCGGCCAGGGCGCCACGGTCCGGCCTGCGGGCGAGATCCAGCCCGGCCGCGCCCAGCAGCATGTTGCGGATCCCCATGTCGTAGAAGTGAACCCGCGCGGCCGAAGTGATCTCGCGCCTACGGCCGCCCGCAAATGCCGGCAGCAGCTTCAGGATCCATGACTCCTCGAGCAGGTGCAGGTACTCGCGCACCGTCGAGGCAGCGATCCCCAGGATGCCGGCCCACTCGGAGAGGTTCACCATCTGACCGACCTGGCCCGCCGCGAGCTGGAGCAGGCCCCGGAAGGCGTCTGGGCGCTGGATGCGGAACCGATCCGACGCGTCGCGAATGACGAACGCTTCGATGAGATCGGAGAGGATGCGCTCGGAGTCCGGGCGGGTCCAGACCGCGGGGTAGGATCCGATGAGCTGTTGCCGCTCGTAGGCGCGGGCTGCTCGCTCGCGAACCACGAGGGGGAGCGGCGTGGGTTCCTGCGCGGCGAGCTCGCCCAGGGAGAAAGGCAGCAACAAGCTCCTCACAGCTCGTCCTGCCAAGCTCTCCCTCGTGCGCGCTTGCAGGTGAAACGCCGATGATCCCGTGACGATGACGTTCAGCCCTCGCTTGGCGTCGATGAGCCCTTTCACGAAGGTGCCCGCCTCCGGAAGTCGTTGTGCCTCGTCGATGAACACGGTGCGTACCGTCGGCAGCTCGGCCCGCAGGTCTGCCAGCACCTGTGTCGCCGAGCGCGACCACGCCTGGACCGTGGGTTCCTCGGCGTCGAGGTAGAGCAGTTCCTGTGGAGCGATGTCTTCGAGCAGAGACCAGACGAGCGTCGACTTTCCTGTTTGGCGAGGCCCGACGATGAGCTTGGCCTTGGAGCGATCCTCGAGGCCGGTCAGCTTGGCGTGCCTGCCGATGAAGCGCTCCGGCAGGCGCCTGGACAGTTCGTCGGCGAGCGAGGAGGGGGTGCGCAGCCACTCATTCTGGTGCAGGAGTCGGGTTCGAAGAACGGAATCCATGGTCGGGTCCTGGCGACGCAGGCTGGCTGATCAGGTGCTACGGCAACGATAAACCTGTCTAATCCTCGATGTCAACCACGGAGAGCCAGGCACGGCGATAGCCGAAGCGGGTGCTGCGGGAGGAGTGAGCGCTACTGCTCCCCAACCCCCTCGAAGTTGCATTCGGTGGGGGGCGGGGCGAGGAGGTGGTTTCTCTGGATAGGCGGCCTGGCTCCATGCTCTGCAGTCAGCTGGAGTGGGCTGTAGTGGGCTGCAGGTTGGGGGCCGTGTGTCCTCGGTGTGTCTCGCTTGCCTGAGAACCCCCGTGACGCTGCCGTCGCCTTGCCATGGCCAGCCCTGCGATGAGGAGGACCAGAACTCCGGCGGAGCGCTGGCCGCCGCTCTGGGTGCTCGCGCAGCCGCCGCAGCCTTCCGAGTCCTTGTCAGACCCTGTGTCACCGGGTGCATCGCCCGTGTCCTCGGGGGTGCTCTCGAGATCAGCGC
>CAZHIK010000650.1:0-5636 GCA_964532635.1 uncultured Enterobacterales bacterium | reverse complement strand
CGCTCGAACAGGTCGCTCAGCGCCACGCCGATGCCGGGCAGGACGTCCTCCGCCCGGGGCTCGAGGAGCGCGGCCAGGGCTCCGGTCTGGTTGGCGCGGATGAGGTTGGTGACCAGGTTGTCCAGGGCCGGGCGATCCACCATGGCCGTGGGCTCGGGGGCCGGGCGGCGGGCCACCAGATCGGCGACGCGGCCGGTCTGTCCAGGACCCTTCGGTGACTGGCCCTGGTACAGGGCGGCGGCGATCCGCAGCTCGGCCAGCAGGCCGGCGCGGTGGTGGGCCACGAACCCCGCGTCGAAGCGGGCCGCGGCCTGCTGGGTGAAGGCGATCACCTCGGAGGTGGCGCCCAGCCGGTCGCAGGCCAAGGCCGCCAGGGTCCAAGCGTCGGGGCCGGGGGCTTGGAGCAAGGGCTCGAGCAAGGCCAGCGCGGCCTGGGCATCGCCCGAGGCGAGCACAGCCTCGGCTCGCCCGCTGGGGGCGCCGGCGTGCTGGGGTTGTTCGGCCAGGCAAGCCTCGAGATCGGCGAGGGCCTCGGCCGGGCGGCCAGCCAGGAGGCGCAGCAGGCCGCGGAAGTACCGAGCCTCCCAGCCCGTGGCGCCGGGCAGGACCTCGTCGGCGAAGGCCTTCCCACGCTGCGCCAGCGCGCGCCCCAGGGCGGCCTCGCCCAGGGCGAGATGCTGCGGCGCCTGGTCGGGCTCAGCGGTGGCCAGGGCGTAGCGTACGCGGCCCTCGAGCAGGCCGAGGTTGGGGTGGGTGCTGCCCCAGGCCGCGCACTGCTCCAGGCAGGCCAGGGCGGCCTGGGCCTCGCCTGCGGCCAGCTGGAACTGGACCCACATGTCGGCCAGGGGCACATATGCGGGGTTGGGACCGCCGGGCTTGGCCACGGCCTCGAGGGCCTGCCAGCCGGTCCGGGCGGCATCGGTGGCGCCACCAGCGTCGCCCGCTCGGTAGCGCTCGCGGGCCAGGTAGGTCCAGGCCACGGGATCGTCGGGGTGCTGCTCGCAGCGACGCTCCAGCAGGGCCAGGTTGCGCGCGTCCTTGCCGCGATCTCGCCGGTACTCCGGGATGGCGCCCAGGTGCACGATGGGGGCGTCCACCTGGGCGGTCTTGCGCTCGCCCGCCAGCACCCAGTGGCCGATGCTCTCATGGATCACACCACGGTATTCCAGATCGGGCGTGCGACGCAGCAAGCGGGGCAGCAGGATGGGCTCACCCCGGCGAGCGGACCCAGAGAGCACCTCCTGCGCCGAGGCATCCAGGCGGGAGGCGTTGTGCAGGGGGAGCATGCCCACGTCGAAGCGGGCCTTTCTCAGGGCCTCGCGCAGGGCGGTGCCGGCCCCAGGGGCCAGGCGCTCGTCGGCGTCGAGCACCAGCACCCAGTCGCCCGTGCAGGCGGCCAGGCCGGCATTGCGGGCCGCGGAGAAGTCGTCCCGCCAGGTGTGCTCCACCACCACGGCACCCGCGCCCTCCGCCACCTGCTGGGTGGAATCGGCGGAGCCGGTGTCCACCACGATCATCTCGTCGACCACGCCCCGGACCGAGGCCAGGCAGGCGGGCAGCATGGTTTCTTCGTCCTTGGCTATCAGGCACAAGCTCAGCGTCGGCATCAGGGCTCCTCGGGGGCGGTGACGCGTTCAGATCTCGGCTGGATCCCAGGGGTGGCCGATGAACAGGTAGGAAGGGATGACCGTGCCGCCGTGGCTGGTGAAGTACTCGGTCTGGAAGCTGGGGCCCGACACCCCCGTGACGTTGTCGGGGTCGTCGGGATCGGGGTGGCTGTCGGCGCTGCCCTGGCAGCCGTAGTAGCGCAGGCCGGCCCGATCTCCGCCTTCCCAGACCCAGTCCACGAAGATGATCGCGTGGCCGGTGCCGGTGGAGCGGCTGAGGTTGGCGAAGTCGCCGGTGGTGGCCTCGTCCCAGCGGGACTCGGGCAGCTCTTCTCCGATGCCCGCGTACTCGAGGGCCGCGGCCGAGGAGGCGTAGACCGCCACGCCGAAGCCCTGCCAGTGCTGGTAGAAGTCGCCCACGTCCACGTCATCCACCGTCAGATCGCCGTAGCCTTCCCAGATCTCGAGGTCGTGGTCATCCTGGTAGCGCTCCCAGGCGTTGAGGAAGATCTCGAGGGTGTGTCCGGAGCAGAAGCAGTCGTAGCTGGCGGGGAAGATGTGCTCACCCAGGTACCAGCCGCCCCAGATCTGACCCCAGATCTCTCCGCACTCGTCGCCGTAGTAGGACCAGCAGTAGGGGTAGGTGCTGTCCTTGGGGTACAGGGAGGTGTCGTTGATGGTGCGGGTGACGTAGCTGTTGAACCCGCCCGGATCCCACAGGTAGCCTTCATCGGGGATGAAGCTGACGGCATCCTGGCTGACCGCTTCGTCGTCGGGGTCGTAGCCGGTGAGCTTCACCCGACGCTCGTAGTTCACCCCGCTGAAGTCGTAGTCGAAGCTACCGCTGGCCTGGGTGACCGGGATGGGATCGGCGTGCAGCTGGTCGCCCTCGCAGGAGAAGACCAGCGAGGTGATGTCCGCGGTGCCCGTGACCTCGTAACGGAAGCTGACGGGGTTGTCGGCGACCTCGCCGGGGGTGGGGGAGAGGATCTCCACGTGGGGGCTGGACGGATCCGGCTCACCGGTGTCGGGATCGTCGGGCACGGTGCCCGGCCCCACACCCTCGGGCACGTGGCGGCCTTCGCGAGGATCCTGGTCGCAGGCGCCGAGCAGGCCGAGCAGGGCGAGGGGCAGGAGGGCCCGCACCGTTAGCCCTGGGGCTCTCGGTAGAACACCAGGCACAGGGCCGTGAAGGTGGAGGGCGCCGCGCGCTCGTTGTTGGTTCCCGCGGCGACCGAGAGCTTGATGTCCACGACCTCGATGTCCGAGTTGGCCTCGAGCCAGCGGTTCATGTGGACCTCGATCTCGCTCAACCGGCTCCAGTTCTCATCCGTCTGGACGATGTGCTCGAACGCCTTGACCTTCATGGCTGCACTCCTGGGGTGGGGGCTTCACTCGCAGAACGGTCCGCTGGTCTGGAAGCCGTTGTTGTTCTCGGCGCACTCCCGGACCTGCCCGGTGCCCGTACCGTCGTCGTCGGCTTCGAGCCACAGGGCTTCCACGTCGATGAGATCTTCGGCATCGAGCTCGATCCAGGTGGCCTCGCTGGACCAGCCGCTGCCGACCACCGCCGGGACGGTGAGGGTGGTGAGCAGGGTGTGCTCTTCGCCGACCACGGCGTACAGTGCCAGGTCGATGTCCTGGCTGGTGTCGGCCAGGCCGGTGTTGCGCAGGCGCACGGCCACCCACACCGAGCCGTCGTCGCAGTCGTCGAGGCAGACCTCGCTGATCTCCGCCTCGAGGTCGTCCTCGATGGCCACGCCGTCGGTGGCGATGGCGCTGTGCCAGGTGTTGTGGGTGGTGAAGCCGTAGTCGCGGGTGGTGGGCACCGAGCCGTCGTCGTTGACGTTGTCGATGTCGTAGGCGTGTTGGTTCCAGACGTCGCGGGCGGGGACCCAGCGGTCCTGGGCGTCGCCGTAGACCGACAGCGCGTAGCTCCAGCCGTTGTGACACACCACGATCTCCGCCTGGTCGTCGCCGTCCACGTCGGCGATGGTGGGGTAGTCGAACATGGTGTTGGAGGTGTGGTCGGTGGAGTAGAACTTCACCGCGCCCGTCGCGCCGTCGTAGGCCACCATCTCGACCTCGTCGATGTAGACCACCTCGGGCAGGCCATCGCCCTCGAAGTCGAAGATCGAAGCGCCCGTGGCACCGCTCTTGTCGGTGACCGGGGCGGTCCAGAGGGTGGTGCCGTCGTGGTTGAGGCACACCAGCTGGTTGCCTCCGGCGGTGACGATCTCGGGGTAGCCGTCCAGGTCCAGATCGCCGATGGCCGGCGTGGCCAGGATGTTGGCTGTGGCGATGGTGTGGGGGCCCCACATCGTGGTCCCGTCGGTGTCCATCGCGCGGATGGTGTTGAAGGTGACGGCGACGATCTCGCCCTCGGGGTCGTCGTCGAGGTTGGCGATGCCGATCATGGCGTCGTCCTGGCTGGAGTCGTAGCGCAGGGCGTTGCCGTCGGCGTCGTAGGCGGCGTTGCCAACGATGACCTCCTCGACTCCGTCGAGGTCCAGATCGGTCACCGCGGGCACCGAGGCCTCGCAGATGTTCAAGCCACCCAGCGACGTGATGCCGTAGGAGCCGTGGCCGTAGGCGCCCACACCCCGGGTGCCGCCGGTCTCGGCGTCGAGGATCACCCGGCCGACCACGATCTCGTAGTGGCCGTCGTGGTCCATGTCGGAGATCACGGGCGCTGTGGCCCAGTCGAAGTCGAGCTTGATGAAGTGCTCGGACTCCCACAGCTCGGTGCCGTCGTGGTCGTACAACGCTGCGGCGTACTCGCCGTCACTGAGCAGCCCAGAGGCGTACTCCCGCACCACGACGATCTCCGCCATGCCGTCGCCGTCGATGTCACCGGCGGCAGGCGGCGAGCCGTAGGCGAGGTTGGCGGTGGTGCGCTGCCACAGGACGCCGGAGCCGTCCCCCTTCAGCACCATGAGATCACCTGCGCCGCCGAACAGGTCGGTGAGGTTGACGATGATCTCAGGGGCTCCGTCGCCGTTGACATCGGCGACCAGGGGTTGGGACAGGCAGCCTTGGTTACCGCCGTAGCTCCACTCGATCACGGGCTCGAAGCCTTCGTCTGGCTCGCCGCAGTGGTCGCCTACGCCGATCTCTTCGCCGGGCAGGTCGGGTAGCTCGCAGCTGGGTGGCGGATCGCTGTCCTCGGGCGGCTCGGTGTCCTGGGGGATGAAGGTGTCCTCTGGATTCTTGGGATCGATGTCGTCGGGTCGGTTCAGATCGTACTCGCTGCAGCTGGACAGGAAGGGGATGAGCAGGAGCGGGAGCAGGGACTGGTGGGTGCGCATGGAGACCTCTGGGTGGCCGCCACATAACACCCCACCTTGCAGCAGGAATATTCGGAACCGAGCTACCGCTGGCGGCGTCGCAGCGGCACCAGCAGCAGGCCCAGGAACAGGGCCCCCAGGCCCCTGTGACCGCTGCTGGAGCATGCCTTGGGATCTTCGGGCTCGGGGCGCTCGGGGATGGCCAACACCTCGAAGCTGCCGGTCTCGCTGGGCTCACCTTCACCCCACAGGTCTACAGGCAGGACCTGCCAGCTCACCACATCCCCTTCGCTCACCAGGCCGGTGAGGTCCAGGTTGGTGTCGCCGGTGGTCTCGACCGAGGCCCCAGCGGTGTCGTCGCCGACCCACCAGGTGATCGTGTAGTCCAGCCAGTCGTCGTCACCGTCCAGCGCGGGCTCCCAGCGCAGCAGCACCGCATCGACGTAGGCGCTGGACTCCGGGCCCAGCAGCTCGGGAGCCATGGGAGCTTCGTTGGCCACCGCCAGCACCGCCGCTCCGGCGTCCACACGCCCGCAGCCGTAGGTTTCGTTCTCGCCGTAGCTGTCGTAGGGGTAGGTGCCCCCGTCGATGCGCACGGCGGTGTCGCAGAGCACCTCGCGGGCCTGATCGACGCTGAGCCGGGGGTTGGCCTCGAACATCAGCGCCAGCACACCGGAGACCACCGGCGCCGCGGCCGAGGTGCCAGAGAACCAACCGATGTAGTCGCTGTCGTCGTTGTGGG
>CAZHIK010000649.1:0-5640 GCA_964532635.1 uncultured Enterobacterales bacterium | reverse complement strand
CCGCACGGGAGCGGCCCTGGGCCGCGCTGTGGCCCACCTCGCTGTCCAGGGGACAGACGGCGAAGCGCTCGCCCGCGGTGCAGTCGATCCTGCGGCTGGTCTTCGTGCCGCGGACGACGCGGCCCTTGCGCGCGCTGACGGTTCCAGGCTCGACGCACTCCCAGGGGGTGCCCAGCTCCTTCCACAGCCGGTGCTCGAGGTGGGCGAGGCGCCGCGGGTCGGCCTCGGCCAGCTCGGTGAGCTCGTTGGGGTCAGCGTCGCTGTGGTACAGCTCGCGGACGTCGTTGGACAGGTCGAGATCCAGGCGCCAGCCGTCGTTCCAGACCCCCGCGCGGCTGGTGGTGAAGCGGCTGGTCTCGGCCAGGAAGTCGCGGCCGGGAATGTGCTGGGCCCCATCGCGGAGGTTCAGGGTCCAGCCATCGCCGAGGGGATGGGTAGCGCCGGTCAAGGCGGCGAGGGTGGCGGGGAGGTCCTCGAGGCCGGCGACCTGCTGTGAGACTCCCGCGCTCGCGATGCGCTCCCCCGAGATCACCAGCGGCACCCGTAGCTGCTCCGGGTACAGCGTGTGGGCGTGACCCCAGCTGCCCCGCTCGCCGAACTCCTCGCCGTGGTCCGAGGTGATCACCCAGGTGGCGCTGCGGCCGCCCTCGGCCATGGTGTCGTGCAGGCGCTGCAGCTCGCTGTCGACGTAGCGGACGGCCTCGTCGTACTGGGCCACCTGGTGGGCCAGCTGCTCCTCGGTCAGCGGGTGCTCGATGTAGTGGTGGTACTTCCTGTACTTCGGGTCGTCGCTGCGGGGGGCTCGGTCGAACATGGTGTCGAAGGGGGCGGGGGGATCGTAGGCGTAGTGGGCGTCGTAGAAGTGCAGGAACAGGAACACCGGCTCGCCGGCCTCGCGGCGGCGCAGGAACTTCAGGGCCTCGTCCACCACGTCGGTGGCGGTGACCTCGCCGGCCAGGTTCTGCTTGGAGGTCTCGATACCGCCGTCGTCGAAGTGGTGGAAGCCGCGCTCGAAGCCGTACTTACGGGAGACGAACAGAGTGGAGACGAAGCCGGCGGTGGTGAAGCCATGCGCCCGCAGGCTCTCGGCCAACAGGGGCAGGTCGGCGGCGATGCCGATGTCGTCCTCCACCGCCAGGTGGTGGTGGGGCAGCTGGCCGCTGAGCATGGTGACGTGGGAGGGCAGGGTCCAGGGCGAGGGAGCCCGGGCATGCTCCCAGCGCAGACCGGCTGCGGCCAGCCCGTCGATGAAGGGGCTGGTGGGCCGCTGGTAGCCGTAGCAGCCCAGGTGGTCGGCCCGCAGGGTGTCGATGGACACCAGCACCACATCGGGCATCGCCGGATCCCCCGGCGCCACCGGGGAGGGGGTACACCCCAGGCACGCCAGGAGGGCCAATGTAGGGGCGGGGTTCATCCCCGCCCGCCATGCAGCGAGCTGCTGGCTCATGAGAACCACCTCGACCACATCGGGAATTCGCTCTTCCACCAGGGGAAGCCGGCCGGCAGGTGCCACAGCATCAGCCACAACAGCACCGCGAGGGTGAGGAACGTTCCCAGCGCGCGCCACGACGGGCGGACGGAGGCCTTCAGCGTGGCCAGTGGTGCCGCCACGAACAGCCCCGCGAAGGGCAGCCAGATGACATCCAGCGGCACGCGGTAGCGGGACAGGCCCGCCAGGGCGCCCACGGCGGCCAGGTGGTACGCGGTGGTGAGCCCCACCACCAGGGCGTAGACCCCCAGGCGTCGGCTCCAGGCCCCCAGGGCCGATCCCAGCACGGTGAGGAAGGACGCCAGCACCACCAGGACGCAGATGATCTCGTCCAGCGCCTTGGGCAGGTTCTTCCAGCCCCCGTGGCGCAGGTGCCGAGTGAGGAAGGAGTTGGGATTGAACAGCTGGGCCAGCCGCAGGGGCACGCGGCCGACGAACTCTCGGGGATTGTCCCGGATCCACCGCTTGCCCGCCGCTGTCTCGCACAGGTCGCGCTGTACCGGGCGGTCCTTGGGGGCGCAGTGCTCCCGGCCCTGGTCCTCGTACTTCGCACGGCTGCGCTTGCTCAGCTGACCGTTGCCATAGTCGAAGGTGATGGGGGGAAAGTCGTTGTTGCCCAGCCACATCATCTGGCCCATGGTGCGGTCCGAGATGATTAGGGTGCCGAACTTGTGGGTGGCGTAGGCGGAGTAGGGGGCCACCACCAGCACGGCGGCCACGCTCAGGATCAGCACCTGGCGCCAGGCCTGCTGCTGGCGAAGCCGCCCCCACAGCAGCCCCAGGGCGAAGATGGGCAGCATGTACTGGGCCACCCCTCGCAGCAGGACGCACAGGCCCACCAGAGCTCCGGTGAGGGCGGCTCGGCCAGGCGCGCCATCCCGGGCCTTCAGCAGGCCCAGCAATGCCATCAGCAGCAGTGTGGCGTAGATGGTCTCGCTCCACAGGCGGGTGGCGAAGAAGACCAGGGTGGGGTGCAGGGCGTAGATCCAGCCGGCAGCCAGGGCCGCGCGTTCGCTCCCCACCCGCTGGGTGATGCGGAACAGGGTGACCACCGCGACGCCACAGAAGATGGCCTGGGGCACCTTGAGCACCGGGGCGGCCTGCCCCAGGGTGAGCAGGTGGGTGAGGGCCAGCAGGATGACGTGGGCCGGCGCCCAGATCCATCCGTTGCTGGCGGTCATGCCCTGGCCCTCGGCCATGCGCTCGGCGGTGAAGAGGTACATGCACTCATCGCGCACGCAGCTCTCCATGGGCCACAGGCCTTCGATCAGCAGGCGCAGGACCACGGTGACGATCACCAGGGTCAGCAGCCTGCGGTCGCGCCACCAGGGCTGGGGGTCGGCGGGAGGGGAGGTCATTCGGTGGGTTCGGGGGGAGGCGGATCCTCGGCCCGGGGTAGCACGAAGCCCATCCCCGGCGGCGCGTACTTGGCGGGCATTTTCTTGGTCTTGACCCAGACCTCGTAGTCCATCATCACGTTGTAGTGCTCGAAGGCCCAGACGTTGCCTGCTCCCAGCAGGCCCACCAGCAGGATGCCCAGGGCCAGGACGCGGCACACCCGGGATTCACTCCGACGCTCGGCCGCCAGGGCCACGCCAGCCACCAGGGCCACGGCGAGCATGGACCAGCCCAGCCAGCGGGTGGGCAGGCCGGTGTGGGCGGTGTCGTTGACGAACAGAGCGTAGACGTCGAATGCCACGATGGGCTCGGCCACGCCGACCAGGGCGATCAGGTAGAGCCACATGCGCTGTCGCGCCCCCAGCTTCATGGGCAGCTAGTCGCGCTCGGGAGGCTTGACGGAGGCGGTCTCGACGATGATTGGCTCCACCACGCGATCCAGCTCGGACCAGGAGCGCAGCTTCTCGAGCAGTGCGGGAGAGACCTCCGTGCCGCGGTTGACGATCAGCAGGCCGTCGCGGGTGGTGACGCCTTCGGAGAGGAGCATGCCGGTGCGCAGGTCTCTGACGTACAGGGCCTGGGTGAGGGCATCGCCGGCTTCGCCCAGCACCCGGCGCAGGGCTGCGACGACCTCGGGATCGTACTGTCCCTTTCGCTCGAGGACGGCCTTCAGCGCGTCGCGTCGCACCAGGCCGCCGCTCTCGAGGCTGTCGAAGTCGATGGCGAGGCGGAGCACGCGGGAGGCGAAGGGGATCTCGGCGTCGTCCGGCTGGACTTCCTCGCTGTCGAGGATACTGCCGTCGCCCTTGCGGTCGTCAGGCGGTTCCTCCTCTTCGAGCCCGGCGGTCTGCCAGCGGATGATCTCACGGACCTTCTCGAGGCGGGGGATGGGGGCCAGCAGGTCGTAGGCCACGCGGGGGTGGCGGCGCAGCAGGCGGCGCTCTTCCCAGAACAGGTGCTCCCCCTTGATGGCCCGCTCGAGGGTCTCGGCCGGCAGGGTGATGCAGCCCAGGTGGCTGAGCATGGCCGCGACCTCTTCTTCCCAGCCCATGGTGCGCTGCATGGCTTGGTAGAGCTGGCGCATCAGGCGGAGCACCCGCTGGGAGCGGCCGAAGGCGGCGGGGTTGGACACGGCCAGGACGTCGGTGAGCACCTCGATGGCGCCGCGGAAGGTGTGCTCGAGCAGCTCGCGCTCGGTGTGGCGGGTCTGGTACAGCTCGACGGCGTCCAGCAGCGCCCTCTTGAGCACGCCCGGGGGGCAGGGCTTGGTGAGGAAGCGGAAGATGTGCCCGTCGTTGACGGCCTTCATGGCGGTGGCCATGTCGGGGTGGCCGGTGAGCATCAGGCGCACGCTGTCGGGCGCGATCCGCTCGACCCTCTGCAGGAAGCGGATGCCGTGCATTCCCGGCATGTTCATGTCGGCCACCACCGCCGCGAAGGGCTGGTCCTGCTGACCGATGAGCTCGAGGCCTTCCTTGGGGCCGGGTGCCACCTCCACTTCGAAGTGCCTGCGCATGGTGCGCTCGAAGCCGCGGAGGGCGTGGGTGTCGTCGTCGACGAACAGGACGCGGGTGTTCACGGTGGGATCCCTAGACGTAGATGGCGTTGCAGGCGTCGAGCATGGGCTGGAGTTCGACCATGCCCTCGAGGGCGGCCAGGTGCTCCATGTCGATCTCGGGCTCGCCGGTGCCAGCGAGATGGGCGTTGTGGGCGGCGTTGGCGACGTGGACCGCAGACGCTGCGCAGCAGACCCGGTACGGGCAGGCGCCGGGGTGGTGGTGCCAGGCCAGGGCCTCGACGGCTTCTTCTGGCAGGCCCCACAGGCCGAGCAGGTAGGCCCCCACTTCGGCGTGGCTGCCCCCGAACACGGCCCGCTCCTGGTCGGTGCTGGGCAGCCCACCGGCGCTGGTGATGAGGCGACGGTAGTCTTTGGGGCGGCCCTGGGCCAGGACCAGGCGGCCCAGGTCGTGGAGCAGCCCCGCCAGGAAGGTGATGTCCTGCTCGACGCGGGGGCGGCCGGCCATCAGCACCAGCTTGCGCGCCGCGGTGGCCACCGCCATGGAGTGCTCCCACAGGGCCTCGAGGTCCAGGCCGCCGGGGCGTTTGTTGCCGCCACTCTGGAACAGGTGCGCCTGGAGCACCAGCGCGCGGACGGTCTCGGTGCCCAGCAGCACGGTGGCCTGGACAGGGCTGGCCAGGGTGGAGGACAGACCGAACCAGCTGGAGTTGGCCAGCTGCAGCACCTTGGTGGCCATGGCCAGATCGGTCTGGACGATCCGGCCGACCTGGGCCGCGGAGCAGTCGGGGGAGCGCAGCTCCTTCATCAGTTCCTGGTAGATGGTGGGCAGCGAGGGCAGCTTGCCCAGGCTGGCCGTCAGGGCCAGCAGGTCGGGGTGCTCGAGGACCTTGCGCAGCGCGTTGGTGCGCTCGATGGTGGCCTCGAGCTGGTCGGGCTGGCAGGGCTTGGTGAGGTAGCGGTGGACCGTGCCGGCGGCCCGGAGCAGCTCTTGCTGCTCGGAGTGGCCGGACAGGGCGATGCGCACGGTGTGGGGGTGGGTGAGCTTGATGCGCTCGAGCAGCTCCACGCCGTCGATGCCGGGCATGCGGATGTCAGAGACCACCACGTCGAAAGGTTGGGCATCGTGGAGCTCGAGGGCCTTGGCGCCGGACTGCACATAGGCCATGTCCCAGACGCGACGCTTGCTGCGCAGCAGGCGGCGGATGCCGTCGAGGATCTGAGGCTCATCGTCGAC